>JAZLIK010000039.1:0-6896 GCA_045617345.1 Lachnospiraceae bacterium
TATCAGGAACACTACCAAAGAGCTCATCCACTAAGGATAGCTTGTTCTGATAGGGAGAAACTAATTTTGCAACAGTAGTTCCATTCTTTGTAATATATATATCTTCGGTTGCGGCAAGGAGTAAATATTTGCCGAGATTCAGTTTTAATTCAGTTGCAGTTATAGACATAATCATCATCCTTTCCATATTTTATGATTATATTATATGCGAAACGAACGAAAATATCAATATAAATCGAATGATTAAAGGAGAGTGCCGTTCGATTTACAATGGAAATTAAATGATGAATGGAATAAAAACATTGCAATCATTCCACCCTCAATAGCCCGAATTACCGGAATTATTATTTTGATTATTCGGGCTACTGGAAGAAAGACATAATTTGAATTTGTTGAGGGCTGGGGAACTTACAACATTCACTCCTGATCAACTTAGGACACTTTCATCAGCCATTCCTTGTAGTATTAAGCTGAATGGAAGTGTGATTTCATCGGTCGTAGGTATAACCAGTGCACTACGAAAGCAGTTAAGTTTATCGGGTAATATGATAAATTCTGATGAAGATGAGCTGTATGCTCCTGAGGTGGGGGTGTCACTTAAGAATATTGAATTGTTTAAAAACTTGATGGGTGAACTTCCCGAAATTGATGAGTATTTAAAAGTCGAGAATTTATAAGATAAACCGATAAATTGTGCTACCGGCACACATTTTTGATTCGCTCATATGAGAAAATATATAATGGTTTTCAAAATATCTGATTTAGCAATTTGTTGTTCATTGCTGCACCATTTATATTACAAAAAAGCCAAATATATTATTTTCAGGAGAGAATTATATGGGAATTGCTGGAATGGTTTTGGGAATTGTTTCTTTATCTGTTTGCTGGTGGTATCCTATACCTGCGGTTGTGATGGCGGTGTTAGGAATTGTTTTATCTGCGGTTGGGATAAAAATCAAACAATTTAAGGGGATAAGTATAGCCGGACTTGTTATTTCAATTGTTGGATGTATTGCCGGAGGTATTCTGATAGGTATGCTCGCATATTTCAGTCCGCAAAAAGTTGACGAATTCAAAAATTCAACTGATAACAGTAACTATGATATATTGTGTTGCGATGCAGAAATAACAGTAACTTCTAAGTATGCGTTAAAATCACTTGCGGATGGAGATATATTGATTGAAATATACAATTATGGGGTAGTATTGAAACAGAATAATAAAAAATTGAATAGCTCACATCCTTTCTACAGTGAAATGGAGAGCGTAGAGCCTTCTTTTTCTGCGATGGCAGCAAAAAGTTATAACTCGAGGCTCCCGTGCATAATCACAGTAACGACAGACGGGCAGGTATTAAGAACGAATCCGCCGTTAAATAACCGGTGATAAATGAAAGGACGGTGTTTTTTGTGAAAAAATATATTGCAGTTTCACTTTTTATTATGATGATTTCCTGTACTGTTTCATGCTCAAAGGCAGATGTAACTAAGGAAGAATATGATTCACTTCAAAATACATATGATGCTTTACTTCAGGAACAGACAAAGGATAAACAGAATATTGAGGAACTTACTTCAAATTTGAATAAGTCAGAAAGCGAAATTAAGTCAATTCAGGACTCATTTGACAGCCTGAATTCTGAATATGCGAAGCTTCAGAGTTCATATGAAAAAGTTTTGGATGATTATGATAAGCTGAATAAAGAACACAATAAATTAATCGATGAAACGGCTGATTGGGTTGCATTGACCGATGAACAGAAGGCTGCAGAACTGGCTCGCGCAGAGGCTGACAGAATAAAAGCTGAAGAGGAAGCAAAAATAGAGAAGGAAAAGCAGGAAAAGGCTGAAGAAAAAGCTCGATTGGAACGTGAGAAAAAGGAAGCTGAGGAAAAATCCAAGAGAGAAGCTGAAGAAAAAAAGGGCTATGATACCGGAATAAAGTATAATGACCTTGCCAGATATCCGGATGATTTTGAAGGCAAAAAGGTTAAATTCAAAGGCGAGGTTGTTCAGGTAACTGAGATTAATAACGAGGTTCAAATCAGATTGGCAACGAAGAAAAATTCGTGGGGCGGATATAGTGATGATATCGTGTATGTTTATTTTGATAAGTCATTAGTATCCGGAAGAATTCTTGAAGATGATGTTATAACGGTTTACGGTGTTTCAAAGAATTTGTATTCGTATACATCGGTTCTTGGAGCTACAATTACTATTCCACTGATTTGCGCAGATAAAATTGACACTAAATAGCTTTGAACCCAACACCGGCATTTTTGCCGGTGTATTTTTTACATTATAGGAAATTGCGTCCTATAAAGTAAAAAACGCTCCGCGGGATGTGCATACTTTTGCAGCGAAATTTGTCACCGGCGCGGCGTAAAAGCGGCGTGCTTTATGAATGTTTTTTGGTCGGGAAGTGAACAGTAACCTGAATATCGGCAGCCGGAAGATCTGTGGCAGAATATCATTGTGATTTGCGGTATAAAGGTCTATAATGACAGTGAACAACGGAGTAATGACAGGGAAATAGAAAACAGGGGATTGATAATGGAGCAGTACAATATAACCGGAATGAGTTGTGCGGTCTGTGCGGCCCGTGTGGAAAAAGCGGTTCTGGCTGTTGACGGAGTCACAGAATGTGCAGTCAGTCTGCTGACAAATTCCATGGGAGTAGAGGGCACGGCGAATCCGGAGGATATCATTAAGGCAGTGACGAAAGCCGGCTACGGAGCAGTGAGAAGGACCGGTTTACGGAGTAAATCAAAATCGGGAGCCGAAAGTACGGCCTCAGAAATTCGCAGTGTAAAACGAAGACTGTTAGCCGGAATTGTGCTTATGCTTCCGCTTATGTATCTTGCGATGGTTTATAATGATATGATAAACAGGCTTCCTGTTCCCGAAGTGCTGAGAAAACCGACGGTATGCGGAGTAGCACAGATGATGCTTGCCGCGGCTGTTATGGTGATAAACCGGCGATTTTTCATATCCGGAGTACGGGGAATTATTCATAAGGCGCCGAATATGGATACTCTGGTCGCACTGGGTTCATCGGTGTCATTTGTATGGAGCGTGTGTGCACTGACGGAAATAACGGACGGGAAGGAACTTTATTTTGAATCGTCGGCAATGATTTTGGTGCTGATAACCGTTGGCAAACTCCTTGAAGCAAAAAGTAAAGGAAAGACCACCGATGCTTTAAAATCACTGATGAGGCTGGCGCCGAAGACCGCCACGGTAATAAGAGACGGAAAAGAATTGCAGGTTCCGGCGGAGGAGCTGAAGAGCGGTGACATTTTTGCCGTGAGGCCCGGTGAAAGCATTCCTGCGGACGGTACGGTTATCAGCGGCTTCTCATCCGTAAACGAATCAGCGCTGACCGGGGAGAGTATTCCGGTTGATAAATCGGAGGGAGATTCGATTTCTGCGGCAACGATAAACTGTACCGGATATATCAGATGCAGGGCTGACAGGGTCGGAGAGGATACCGCACTGTCGAAGATTATCAGGATGGTCATGGATGCGTCTGCCACTAAAGCACCGATAGCACGAACAGCCGATAGGGTAGCCGGTATTTTTGTCCCTGCGGTGATGACGATAGCGGTTATAACCTTTATTATGAACAGTCTGCTCGGAGTGACGGCTGAAGACGCCCTTACGAGAGCAGTGTCGGTGCTTGTCATCAGTTGTCCGTGCGCATTGGGGCTGGCCACACCGGTAGCAGTGATGGTAGGGAGCGGAGTCGGAGCAAAAAACGGAATACTGTTTAAAAACGCTGCGGTTCTTGAAGAAGCGGCAAAGATTAAGACCGCGGTTTTTGACAAAACAGGAACAGTGACGGTGGGCAGACCGACGGTTACTGCGATAATCCCCGCCGACGGTATTTCTAAAGACGAATTTCTGCGTATGGCTTATTCCCTTGAGAAAAAAAGCGAACATCCGCTTGCACGAGCCATAGTCACCGAGGCTGAAAGAAGGGGAATCAATGCTTTTGAAACGGATGATTTTACGGTTCATCCCGGAAACGGACTGTCGGCATTCGCGGACGGAAGACATATATCCGGAGGTTCGGTGGAATATATTTCCGGTCTTTTGACGGATTGTTATTCTGACCCGCAGCCAACGGGTAAAAATGAACAAAAGTATATGCTTCGGGATAATGGCAGGATGGGAAATCTGCATGTGCCTGCGGGCTTGACGGAAATTGTCGGGGAAATATCTGAAGAAGGTGCCACACCGGTTATGTTTGCCTGCGACGGACAGTTTATCGGAATCATCGGACTGGCAGATGAAATAAAGTCTGATACCTGTGAAGCTGTACGTGAGCTGAAGGACATGGGGATAGAGGTTGTGATGCTGACCGGCGATAACAGGCATACGGCTGAAGCGGTTGGGAGAAAAGCCGGCATAGATACGGTTGTGGCCGGTGTACTGCCTGACGGAAAACAGGCAGTTATTGAAAAACTGATGAGCAACGGATGCGTGGCAATGATTGGTGACGGAATTAATGATGCTCCGGCTTTGACAACCGCGAATATAGGAATTGCGATAGGAGCGGGAACGGATGTGGCTATTGATGCCGCAGACATAGTTCTGATGAAGAGCAGTCTTCGTGATGTGCCGGCGGCTGTCAGATTATCAAAGGCGACGGTGAAGAATATCAGGGAGAATCTTTTCTGGGCGGCTGCTTATAATACTCTGTGTATACCATTGGCAGCAGGAGTTTACTCGGGACTGTTCGGGTGGTCGATGAATCCGATGATAGGAGCTGCGGCAATGGGGCTCTCCAGCTTTTGCGTCGTGTCAAACGCACTGCGCCTTAACCTGTTTGACATATATTCCGGCAGAATGAGTCTTCATCGAAAAAATACAGAAAAGAAAAAAGTAACAGAGGAAAAAATAATTATAACGGAGGATATTACGATGACAAAGACACTTAAAATTGAGGGTATGATGTGTCCTCACTGTGAGGCACATACAAAGAAGGCGCTTGAGGCACTTGACGGAGTAGAGAATGCGATAGCCAGTCATACCGAGGGAACCGCGGTGGTGACTCTGTCAAAGGCTGTGGACAACAGTACACTGATTGCGGCTGTAACAGATGCGGGATATACAGTTACGGGAATTACGGAGATGGAATAGGAGAAAAACGCTGGAAATGCCTGAAAACACTGGATTTTTGGAAAGCGTGGTTGCAAATTGGTTGCAAAAATGTGTTGCCAGTTTGTTGCCGGAATGATTTGAATATGTATTTTGAAATGGGGTCAATAACTCCCTAAAGAAAAACGCTCGGACCGTGAGGTTTGAGCGTTTTTTGAAAATAGAGGTATAACTCCTCTTGACTCTCCCCTTAACTGTAATGTTATAACCAAGCTGTAAAGCGAAATAGTGCTGTTTCGCAGAACAAATTCGAAAGAAAGGTGTGCTGATATGTACAAGATTGGTGAATTATCACGGCTTTGCCGCATCCCGGTCAAAACACTGCGGTACTATGACAATGAAGGCGTGCTTGTTCCGGACGAAATTGACCGTTTTACGGGCTATCGCTACTATTCTGCCGCAAGGATTGCCGATTGCAATCGCATTATCTCACTCAAAGAGCTTGGTTTTTCTCTGGAGGAAATAAAAAAGCATCTGCATGCGAGTACGGACGAGGATATTTTTGCATTGGTAGATGCCAAGTGCGCAGAAATTGAGGAAAAATCAAAGGAACTTTCATTACAGTTGAAGAAACTAAATCACATTAGGAAATCATTATCGGAAGGGGAGAGGACTATGTTTCCTATGGCTATTCGGAGCGGTGACACCATTCGTGTCGCTTATCAAAGAAAGATGTATGTAACCAAAGCCGAGGCTGAGGCAACGCTTGCGCAAATGAAGGAGACCCTGCCAAAGCAATTGATTGGTGCACGTACTGTGATTGTGAACTATGAGATGGAATATCGTGAAAAAGACCTTGACCTTGCCATATGCGTGGAAATTACCGGCGGACTTGCAAAGTCTTTGGGATATGAGGAGAAGACGCTTACTTTTTCAGGAGAGCTTGCAACTTTGGTTTGCAAACAGGAGCAACTTGACGATGGCTATCAATCCATGCTGTCCCAAATTCACGAAATCGATTACCAAATCATTGGGGCTTCTTATGAAATCTATTACGAGGACGGAACGGTAGAACTGAAAATCCCTGTATGTAAAAAGGTGAGATGTATGGATCCGATGATAGAAAGACAGGTATTTAAGAATGATGAAGCTGCCGTTGGTAAGTGGGAAATCCGAGACATTGTTCCAAGCAAAGAACAATTTGTTTATGGATATCAGAAATGTCCTGAGGCAGAAAATTCTGTTTGGCACGAACTGTATTTTCCAAAGGACGGGGAACCGTACTGGTTTCTTAAGGGATGGACGAAGGGGTGTTTATATCTGGAGGCAACAATCCCGGAGCCGCATCTTGTGGCAAATCCTTACTCTATTGAATCTGTGAACGGACATATTATTATGTTTCTGGAAATACCACGCCGATATGAAGACGGAAGCAGAGATGCTGTTCCGCAGTTACTGGTGTTTGAGAAGGTATCTGATCAGCATTTCTTGGCAAAAGATATTCAAATCTCTGTTAATTGAGTGTTTGAATGAAGACTATGTTGAATTCAGTCTGCCAGAGTTTACAAGGCATGTGCACCACGATCAAGGGAGCCAGTACCTGTCATCATCTTTCATCCAACTTCTCAAAGATGATGGATTTGTTCAGTCTGTATCCGCAAGAGGTAACTCGCAGGATAATGCTCCTATGGAAAGTTTCTTTGGACGGCTTAAGACAGCCATAATGGATATGGTAGCTTTATGTAAGGATTATGATTCTGCAAGAAAACTGGTTGATGGATATCTTAGAGCTTA
>JAZLIK010000040.1:0-17118 GCA_045617345.1 Lachnospiraceae bacterium
TGTGTTTTGTCCAGCCTCCATAGTTGGGTGATAATGCACGCAAGCCTTGAAGCAAGCTTCAGGCTTGTGTTCATTATCACCCAACTGTGAATAGTAACGATGTACCCATTCTCTGGGACCGGGGTATTTGACACTCTCCGAGGCAATTTTTGCTGCAGATTCAAGGGAAGCTTCAAACGAGAGGTTCAGGCCGTAAAAGGCGTAGCAGAAGGCGCCGTGGAAGATGTCTCCGGCAGCAAGACTGTCGATGCATTCGGCTGAGGGTACGGGAATATCGCCCTGCGGAGTCAGAATGCTTTTTTCTCCGCGCGTAACGGCAGTGAGCTTGCCGGAAGCGGCAGGCATTTCGAAAATGTTTTGGTCATCCGGATTGTGAAAGGTTTCAGAAGAAATAATAATGTCTGCACGTTTGAGGAACCTTTCTGAATTGGGCTTCCAGTTTCCGGCGTCGAGGATAACGGATGATGAGACTTTCTCAAGAAAAGGAAGCGAGAGCTCCTGCTGATTGAGATCGAACAGACAGAAGGCGGATTCGGGAATTTCGGGAAAGGACAACGATGAATAATGCTTCTGTCCGCTGAATACTGTTCTGTGACCCATTCTGTCTACTACAATTGTAGAAATGTTTGGCAGGCAGTTATCCGAAGCAGTGTTGATGACAGTGACACCGTAACTGTTTAAAATATCTGTAATCAGAGAGGCTTCGGGACCCGAACCGAGGCATGTAATGAGGGTAGCGCAGCCGCCGAGCAGAGAGTAGGTGATGGCTGCATTTGCAGCCGGACCGCCAACGTAACGTGTATAATTCTCTGTTTTGATTTTATTGTTATTTTCAGGATATATATCGGTATAATATACATAATCAAGTGTTGTCAGGCCGATGAAGACTCCTCTGACAGATGATGAGTTTATTACGGATTGCATATAAACCTCCGTGTGAGTTCATAATGATGAGTTTGGGACAGACCGCGAACAGTAACGTTTGTCAGCCTTATTTATAATACCTCTTACAAAATCGGAAAATCAAGCAGAACTTTTTCTTGCAATTGACGGTAAGTCAATGTATAATTTAATGGGTTGGGCAACGGACGAAGTTGCCCGTTACGAAGAGCACGCATGGCGGGAGGCGGACATATGGTCGAAGCAGTTAGCTGTGGCGGTGTTGTTATTTTCAGAGGGAAGATTTTATTGTTGTATAAGAATTACAAGAATAAATACGAAGGATGGGTCCTTCCCAAGGGAACAGTGGAAGAGGGCGAGGAGTATAATGAAACAGCTCTCAGAGAGGTAAAGGAAGAGACAGGTGTTTCGGCTCAGATTATCAAGTATGTGGGAAAGAGTCAGTACACCTTTAACACTCCTCAGAATACCGTACTCAAGGACGTTCACTGGTACCTTATGATGTCTGATAGCTATTACAGCAAGCCACAAAGAGAAGAGTTTTTCTGTGATTCAGGTTATTACAAATTTCATGAGGCGTATCACCTGCTTAAATTTGCAAATGAAAAACAGATTTTGGAACAGGCCTATAATGAGTATCTTGAATTGAAAAAGAGCAATTTATGGGGCAGCAAAAAGTATTATTGACATGTAAAGTCATTCAGAAAGAATCCGATTAGGATTCTTTCTTTTTACCTATACGATAGAAGAAGTATCAGATGAAAACAGATTATTTAAAAAGATAAAAGACTACTGCCTAAATGCGGCGGATACTCCCGGATGAGGTTCGGAGTTCATGCCCTGCACCCTGTAAGGCATTCAGAACCTTTATTATATGAGCAGGTAACCGGGTGGATTGTGATATCGTTGATTACTGTCAGAATTATTACCCGGAGGCATGAGAAATGGAGATTAATATGGCAAAGGTGATTTTGAAAAAAGGTGAAGGCCGGACAATTAAAAACGGCGGTGCCTGGATATATGACAACGAAATAGATACGATTGACGGAAATTACAGAAACGGTGAAATTGTGACCGTTCTCGATTTTGACGGTTTTGAAATGGGAAAAGGGTTCATAAGCACAGAATCGACAATTCGGGTCAGAATGCTAACCAGAAAACAGGGCTGTGAAATTGACAATGCATTTATTTCAATGAGAGTAAAGAATGCATGGGAGTACAGGAAAACAGTTATGCGCAGGGAAGACTTGAACTGCTGTCGTATCATATTCGGAGAGGCCGATTGGCTACCGGGGCTGGTGGTTGACAAATATGATGATGTTCTCGTGACGGAATCACTAGCCGTCGGAATGGAGACGGAATTTGAAAGTGATGGTTGCAGTACGGGCGAAAACGCGACTGACAGACTGACACTGAAGGAAACCGTGCTTGATAAGTTAATAGAGTTTATGAAGAATGACGGATTTGCAATCAGAATGGTATATGAACGTTCTGATGCACAGGTTCGCAGAAAGGAAGGGATGGCACCGTTTAAGGGTGTTATCTGGACAGTACGTGAAGGATTTGTACGGAAAAATCAGGGACAGGATAAAGCTGAGCTGCCTTCGGCAAAGATTCCGCGTGTTGAGATTGTTGAAAACGGTGTGCACTATCTTGTGGATGTTGAAAACGGTCAAAAGACCGGATTTTTCCTTGACCAGAAATACAACAGGCTTGCAATGCAGAGAATCTGCTGTGGGAAACGTGTACTTGACTGCTTTACACATATGGGAACTTTTGCGCTGAATGCAGGTATTGCCGGTGCTGTTGACGTGACCGGACTTGACATATCTGAGTTTGCCATAGCGCAGGCAGAAGAAAATGCAAGATTAAATCATCTTGAAGATACAGTCCGATTCAGATGTGCTAATGTACTTGATGAGCTTCCGAGGCTTTATGACGCAGGAGAACGTTATGACGTGGTGATTCTTGATCCGCCGGCGTTTACAAAATCACATGAAGCTACAAAAAATGCAATCAAGGGTTACCGTGAAATAAACATGAAAGGGTTGAAGCTTGTAAAGGACGGAGGTTATCTTGCTTCATGTTCATGCTCACATTTCATGACACAGGAGCTTTTGTTTACCACGATTTCGCAGGCGGCAAAAAGTGTTCACAAGCGCCTGCGTCAGGTTGAGTTCAGAACTCAGGCATGTGATCATCCGATACTCTGGTCGGCTGATGAGAGTTACTATCTTAAATTCTACATCTTCCAGGTTTGCGACGAAAAGTAAGAAACGGAAAGTACCGAAAACATAGGATTTTCAAGGATTTGCAGACGTAAAGGAAAAAGAAAAAAGTATCGTAAGTTATCGCAAAATCTCATAAATTTGTGGTAAAAAGTGGTAAGTTTTGTTGTAAGGTCAGTGGTAACTACCTGGAATGTATGAAGCGGTAAGGGGATATTTCTATTCATCAACACTGACCGAATAAATGAGAAACTTAAAAGAGATAATCTAACAGATTGGGTGAGTGTTGTAAGCATTCCTCTTCTGAGTTACAGAAGGTAATAGCTTTTCAATGAAGACGGAAAATATATGCACAACTATGACATTGAAAAGACGCAGTGCAGTTGGGAAGCAACTATGCCGGGCAAATACCCCGACTGCGAAACAGTCTGGACTTACGAATGTTTTCTGAACAGACTGTGAATAGTAACAACCTAAAAATGAGTAGTTATTTCAGAGTATATGTGATAAAATTAAAGAGGTGTTTTGTACAGCCTCCATAGTCGGATGATAATGTCTGCAATCCTTGAAGCAAGCTTCAGGCTTGCATTCATTATCACCCGACTGTGAATAGTAACGATGAAACATCAAATACTGTTGTACGACAGACTATTGGTGTAACAACAATAAATGAATAAGTGAAATATATGTTCTGTACTGCGAGGGCTGAGGCACAGCCTTGACCTGGAGTACGACGCATCGGAAATGAGCCGGTCAGCCGGTATACTTTCGGAAGCTACCAAGAATCCACTGCCTGTAGCATGGGAAGCGTTAAAATTCTGTACAAAAAGTGTAGAAATGAAACATAGGATATGAACAGTAACAGCAGTAATAAAAGTGGGCACATGTAGATTATACTTACAAATAAAAGCGAAAAGAGGTATATGAATGAAAAAAATCTTTTTAACATTGTGTATACTGGTAGGAATTATTTCCCTGAATTCCTGTGGTGCAAACAAGGGTGTTGGGCTGAATGAAAACGCTCAGCTGTATACGGTAAGTGAGCAGTGGAAGAAGGATGCGGTAAAGGAAGTGGCGGGAAAGCTGAATGAGTTGGCAGGTGACAGCAACTACATCGAGGCTATAGCCTCCGGAGAGATTGCTGAGTATTGCGATATGCTTAAGGAAGCTAAAATAGATGGTTCAAAGTATGCTGATGTTTATATAGTCAAAGATAGTCTGGTTGAAGATATTTTTGAAAGAGAGGGCATGGAACCGGATGAATTTTCCGATACTGCCCGTGAAAGAATGAAGGAATCAATGCTGAGTATAGTGGGAAATCAGATGTCTTCAAGATTCGGCGTGAAAAGTGTATCCATATTTTCTATATTTCAGATTCATAAAACCTATGCAATTGATAAGCCTTTTGAAAACCAGATATGGATTATTCCCACAGATAACGATTCAGTGTATATTTTTGCAACCATAACATCAAGTGACGAATTATATCCGTTATGTGGTGTTTCATGCCAGTATATCTACACAAATGATGCAGAAAATGTTCATGAGTTATTTCAGGAGACTTTAGCTCTTTTCAACCTGGAGAGTGAACAGGTTGAGTTGAATTAAAAATATAATGAATGGATTAGTTGAGAGAAAATATGGGAAAAAAAATATTAATAATTGATGATGATATCCAAATCGGCAATCTTGAACAGGAGGTTTTGGTACAGGAAGGTTATGAAACTTTTCGCGCCTATTCCGGTACTGAGGCAATGCTTGTTTTGGATAAAGTGACACCGGACTTAATTCTGCTGGATCTGATGCTTCCGGGACTTACGGGAGAAGAGCTGATTCAGCATATTAAGGATATTCCGGTTATTGTTGTAAGTGCTAAAATTGGGGTTGATGACAAGGTTTCGCTGTTAAAAAGCGGAGCAGTTGACTATATTACAAAACCTTTTGCAGTTAATGAACTGTTGGCAAGAGTTGAGGTCCAGCTGAGAAATTCAACTGTCCATAGGAAAAATGTCCTAAACTATGACGATATTCAGATTAATATTGCCGAACATACCGTAAATATCGGAGGGGAAAGTGTAAATCTGACAAAAACCGAGTTTGCAATTCTGAAGCTTTTAATGACAAATCCAAATCAGGTGATTACAAAATCAGTAATTCTTGACAGAATTAGCGAGGATACGCCGGACTGTACGGACAGTTCACTTAAGACACATATCAGCCACCTTAGAAGCAAGCTTTATAATTTGGGAAAGAGAGAATATATTGAGGCAGTATGGGGAATTGGATTTAAGATGAAAAAAGGGGAATAGAAGCATGGATTATATTCTTGAAACAGAGAATCTTTGCGTCAGTTATGGAAAAAAACGAGTCCTGAATCATATGAACATGAAAATTCCCAAAGCTTCAATTTACGGTCTTGTGGGAAAAAACGGAGCCGGTAAAACGACACTTATCAGGACTTTATGCGGACTGATAAATCCGGATGAAGGAAGCTATTCTCTGTTTGGGATAAAGCAGGGAAAAATCTTAAGCCCAAGAATTCGAAGACGAATAGGGGCCGTAGCTGAGAAACCGGGATTGTATACTGAATTTTCTGCGTATGAGAACATGAAAATTCAGTACAGACTCCTTGGATTACCTTCTGATGAAGGAATCAGCGGACTGCTTGATATGGTGAAACTTGGCGATGCAGGGAATAAGAAGGTAAGGGAATTTTCACTTGGTATGAAGCAGCGGCTCGGGATAGCGATGGCTCTTGCAGGTAACCCGGATTTCCTGATTCTGGATGAGCCGGCAAACGGACTTGATCCGCAGGGTATTGTAGTTTTAAGAGAGCTTCTGCTTGAACTCAATTCAGGTATGGATATATCAGTGCTGATATCAAGTCATATTCTTGAGGAACTGCCGAGATTTGCCACCAACTACGGATTCCTGAAAAACGGTGAGATTATCAGGGAACTGACAGCTGCGGAGCTGGACGATCAGTGCAGAGAATATATGTGGATGAAGGTGTCGGACACGAAGCTTTTGACCAGAGCGATGGATGAAATCGGTGTAGAATACAGTATCAATTCAGATACTGAGGCACTTGTTTTTACGGACAAGAGTGTTGGGATACTTGCCGAAGCACTGAAAAAACAGGGCTGTGAGCTGGAAAAAGTAAATGAAAGAAAGGAAACACTGGAGACAATTTACTTAAATCTGATGGGAGACGATAACAATGCGTGAACTTATGAGTGTTAATATGACACTGCTGAGAAAGATGAAATCATTATGGTTTACGTTATCGATTGTTACCGTTCTTATCAGCATTCTAACTTATGTTGCGTCAAAAGACGCAAAGAATCCCGGATTTATTTTTTTGTTTGAGTTGATTGGATGGATACCGGAATATGCATTTGTTGCGGCATGTTTTGTCAGTCTGTTTCTGGGCAGGGAATATTCCCGCGGTACTATCAGAAACAAAATCATTGCCGGTTATTCGCGATTTGAGATATACATTTCATTCTTTTTGACCGGATGGATTATTTTTTCTGTATGGTTTGGTGCAATGTTTCTGACAGGTTTCTGCGGTCTGCTTATTGCGGGAACATATCCGGTGTTTGTACTGCAGGATTTTTTATGGCTTACAGGGTTTTGCCTGCTTGCGGGGGCTATTGAGACAGCGTTGATACTAATTATTTTTTTTGCTTCTAACAGTTGTTCAAATTGCATTTTGGCATGCATTATTTCATTTGTTATTTTTATATTTTTAAGCTATATTCCAATGTTCAATGTAGGGTCTGTTGTATCGGAAGTGTCAAAGGATGAAAGCGGAAATATGATTGTGACTGACGGAAGTTCAGCCCTTGAAAAGGGCAGTATTGAACGAAGAATTACAGAGGACCTGTTTCTGACACTGCCGATTGTTCAGTTTGAGGGACTTTCGGACCGGTGGGGATATGAACTGCTGTTTGTTCATCTGAATTGCGAAAATCGAATTCTGATTATTGATTTTTTATGGCTTGTTGTGTTGGCGACAGTCGGGATTTGGATATTTGAGCATAAAAAAGTGAGGTAAAGGTTTGAATAATGTGCTTTTGGTTCTCTTGATTCTGTCCGCCGTTTCCGCTATTGTTTTCCTGATAAAGTATATGGATATGAAAAAAAGTGTCAGGAAGCTTGCTGATCAGGTACGGGAAAAAACGGAGAACGATACGAATACCCTGATCAGTGTCAGCGGTAGCGATAAAAATATAAAAGAACTGGCAATAATGCTAAACCGGGAGCTCAAAACATTTCGTGAGGAGGGACACCGTTTCAGAAAAGGCGATAATGAGGTAAAGGAAGCGGTGGCCAATATTTCACATGATCTTAGGACTCCCATTACTGCAATGAGCGGTTATCTTGAACTTTTGGAAAGAGAGCCTAAAAGCGAGGCGGTTGATAGGTACATAAGCATTATAAATGAACGATGTCAGGCTCTGAAATCACTGACAGAGGAATTGTTTGATTATTCGGTTACGGCTTCGAAGGCAGACAATCTGGTTCTGACACCGATTTGCCTGAATGAAGAACTTGAACTGGTACTTGCATCATTCTATGCTGTGCTGACGGAAGCGGGTATCGAGCCTCAGATATCAATAACCGAAAAAAAGGTAATCCGGCAGTTGGATAAGGGTGCCTTTGGCCGTGTTTTGGGAAATATAATCAACAATGCGCTGAAATATTCCAACGGGGATCTGGTGGTATCTCTTGAAGAGGATGGTACTATAATCTGTGCAAATACGGCCCCAAATATGACTCCGGTTGATACGGCCAGACTTTTTGAACGGTTTTATACGGTCCGGACAGCAAAGGGTTCGACCGGACTGGGGCTTTCAATTGCAAGGATGCTTACGGGTAAAATGAATGGAAGCATTCATGCGGAATACAATAACGGGATGCTTGAAATAATAATTAAATTTTGATAGGTTGAGAAACTTAACTGTTTCTCAACTGTTTATTTTACTGTTTTTCAACTTTTTAAATATATCATGGTCTCAGAGACGGATGTTTACTGTGCTTGCCATGTGCTTTAAACGAAAATGCCGCGTAGAAGGGCGGTAACGGTACAGAAATGCGTGTATCAACAGGTATTGGTATTTATGCCGCCGTAAACTTATTTAAGGAGAGTTGAATATGAGGAGACAGATGAGAAAAGTAATTGCATTCATTATGATTCTGGTAATGCTGGTATTGTTATGCCCCAATATCAATGCAAACGCCAAAAACATGAAAAAGGTTGCGTTGCCTGCGTTAAAGGAGAACAGTATAACTCTTTTTATAAAAGGGAAATATGAAACAGGTCATAAGATTCAGATAAACAATTTGCATAAAGGAGCAGTTGTACGTTTTGAATCTGCAAATGAAAAAATTGCACGGGTAAGTGAAAAGGGTATCGTAGCTCCTGTCAAAAAGGGTGAAACGACTATCACTGCGCAAGTGGTCCAGAATGGAGAAACTTATACGCTTAGTATGAAATGTCTGGTCAGGAAAGCATCACTTAAGTTTGGAACAGGTCTGTCAAAGAAAATGGACGATAATGCGGTGGTTACGACAGAAGTTGGAAAAACTTTGAAAACAGGGCTTAAATTAAATAAAGAACCAGTGAATGTATATTCAGCGGATAATACGGCCGGTAACGTAAAGGCTGTTATTTTCAATGCAAAAAACGGAAAACGCCTGACTACGGCTAAGCATGCTGCTGACAATAAGTATATTTCTGTTTCTGGGAACGGTGCGCTTACAGGTAAGAAGCAGGGTAAGTATTATATTGAATTTACGAGTGTACCAAAAGGAATGTCGCTGCGTCTTTATGTAACAGTAACAAAGGCATCCAAAAAGGTTGTAACACCAACAGTAACACCAACAGTAATACCAACAGTAACACCAACAGTAACACCAACAGTTACGCCGACAGCGACACCAAAAGTTACGCCGACAGCGACACCGACACCAGCGGAGATACCGGCTGAAACAACGGTCAGTGAAGAGATATTTGTAAAATTTGATTACGTTAACGGTTGCGAACTGTCGGGTTCCGCACTTCCGACAAATCAGGGCTTCAAAAAAGGTACTGCCGTGGGTGAACTTCCCTGCCCTGAAATGACGAAAGGACTGTTCCTGGGATGGTTTTATGATGAAGAAGGTAAATTACCGGCGGATGCAACTGACATGCCTGACGCTGATATTACTCTGTATGCTGAAATTTTGGCTACAGAGGAGCAGAAACTGGTTGAAAACCCGGTATTTGTATCAGTGAATGTCGAGGCAGACAGAGTAGATAATTTTTCGTTTGAAATAGAAAATTATAACCCGGGCTGTATAGACAGTTTTGTTAATGCAGCGAATGAAACTGATATAAAATATATAGTTGATAAAGGGTTGGTAATGCCTGTTCTGGAAAAAGGCGAGACATATACTCTTATGCTGAAAGAAGGAACCGGGGCATGTATCGTTGTAAACGGTGAGATTCAGCCTGAATCGGTTGTTACGCTGAATATTATTACAGGCAAAGAGGAGGTAATGAATCTCAGCTTGAACAAAGCCATGAAATATCTGGCTGCTTCAAAGCTGTCGGGAATTGATGGTGAGCTTTTTGACGGCCTTTATACAGCTGCTGTTAACGAAGAAACAGATGTCTCTCAAAATGATAGCAGGGGGTCTTTTTACTACAACGGGAAGGATACGGAAATAAACGTAGGTGATATAGTTGCCGTCTATCAGGGACAACGACCCGATGAACGAAGTCTCGAAAGCATCGGTTCGGAAGATGACGGTGCAGTAGCTTATGTACAGATTACGGGAATTAAGGGCAATAAATACGATTTTGTGTCAGCAGACGCGGAAAACGTACTTGAATACTCGGAGGTATTGCCGGTAAATTCCGATGCTGATAAGGATGGTGACAGTACCAATAATTCGATAAGAGTTTCAAAGGATATTTTTGATTATTCCGGGCAGTTCTATCGTGAGCTTGGTCTTGATTCTGACTCAACTGCGGATGAAGGCGATTATATAATTTTTTACAAGGGTAGTCTCGGAAACGGTTCAGTTGAATCATATGCAAGAATCACGTCTGTTCGTTCCGATGGTGATGATTTGATTGTTGGTTATGAAGAGGTAACCGAAGGAGAGGTTATCACTTCTATGGATATTTATACAAAAAGGAATGGCGAAATTGACCTGACGGAGGAAGAAAAGAAAGAGATAGAGAACGAAATAGAGAAGCAGGCAGAAGAAAGCGGATTCCTGGCTGAGGCAGGTGACTATCTTGTGGCACTTGCTATTGAAACAAACGGATTTAAGGAACTTAGTGACGATCTGGATATGGACCTTGAATCCTACAATATTCACCTGGCAGAAGCCGAAACAGATGAGAATGGCGACAGAATGCTTCTGATGGGAGAAAATACAAAAGTAAACATTAAAAAAATGAGTGTTACGGCGACAGTTCTTTCAGACAAAAAACAGATGGTTCATTTTAACAAGAACGGTTTGCGTGTAGAACTGGGTTTTAATCTTATTCTTGAATTCATAAATGAAGAAAAAATCAAAAATCTGAAGAGTGATGATGCTACAGGCGGACATATGGAGTTAACGCTTGATGCAAAGTTTATCGAAGAACTGTATTTTGATACGGATATTTCGGGAAAGGCAGTATGGAAAAAGAAGTGGATTTTCCCGTATATTTCAGATTATAAGGTTACCACAAGCCTTGAGTGCGGTACTTTTACCGAGATTGCAATTACGTCAACGGTAAAGACGATGGCTAACAACAGGCCTATAGATCCGATTAATAACCAGAAAAATCAGGACAGTAAAATGTCTAAATTCTTTGATTCTGCCAAGGAAAAACTCAATACGACATCAGGAAAGTTTATTGTGTATTCTATCGGTGATGAGATAAAGGAACTGATGAAGCAGAAAGGGTTTGCTTTTGGCGGAGAAGACGGAGACATAAGTACGGATGCAGGTGTTCTTGGAAAGAAGTATTCGGATTTTATCAAACAGTCAGGCAACAGCTGGATTCAGGTGGTAAAAAAGAGAATTCTGAAGATTGAAGGCTCATTTGACCCGCTGCATATTTTTGCGTATGGTTTATACGGGGATTTTGTAATCAATGTAAATCTTTTTGTCACATTAGGCTTTACTTTATCGACAGGTCAGGCTAAAAAATACATTTTTGAGTTTAAGATGAAGGGAAATACGGCTACAACTACGGTAAAAGACATTATGAATTCACCGCTCGAATACGAATTTTATGTGTTCGGTACAGCTGGAATCAAGGCAGGCATTGAGTTTGAGATCTCTGTCGGAATCGGCAAGCTGTCATGGGATTCGGTAGGAATAGTAGCCGGATGCGGTGCCTATGCACAGCTTTGGGGATTCTTTTATGCACATTACTGCAAGTCAAAACAGGGAGAAGAGGCCAGATATGAGGAGGAAAATTATTCACGTGGAGCACTTCTTGTGGAAATCGGAATATATCTTGAAGTCAAGTTCCGGGCGCAGCTGCTGAGCAAAAAGTCGTTGACGGTATTGAAGAGCATTTATGAAAAGCAGTGGCCGCTTTACACGATGGGTGAACGAGATAATATTATAGGTTTTTCGTCTGACGAAGACACGTCTGACGGAAGCGATAAATCAGAGGATGCTTTTATTGAGCTTGTAGGTGATAAAGAAACTGTGATAAGCTCATCATGTTTTGATATGGAATGCCTTGACCTGAAATCAGGTAAACTGACGACAAAGAATTTTGATGATTATTCAGAGAGCAGTTATATTATTAAGCTTTCAAACAGTAAGTTTGGCTATGATCCGGAGAGCAACAGACTCATAGTGAATGTTGATGATGATTCATCCGACAGAGAAGAATGTGAAATGAAGATAATCTGGGCAGAGAACAATAACCTGTCTTTTTCGGGTGAGCCGATTTCAAAAAATGTGAAGATTGTCTGGACAGATCCTGACAATGCAAGATACATTTCCTATGAATCGAACGGCGGTTCATTTGTAAAAGCATCTGTAGGTGCGTCCGGAAGCAAGATTGAAATTCCGGAAAATCCTGTAAAAACAGGTTATGTATTTGGTGGATGGTATTCGGACACACATTTTAATAACAGGTTTACGTTTCCTGAGACAATGCCCAATTATGAAAGCAGGGGTATTACAGTTTATGCAAAGTGGATTCCTGCAAAGGATACGGAATACACTGTTGAGTATTATGTTGAAAATCTTAACGGAAGATATGATCTGGTTGAATCACAGATCAGAACAGGTGAGACAGGAACGGAACCTGCGGCTGATGAGTATGAAAAGAGTATCGAAGGCGCGAGACTTGCGGCTTCTGTAACAGAAGCCGTTCGCCCTGACGGACAGACTGTAATAAAGCTTTACTATAAGCTTAATGAATGTACGGTAACTTTTACATACGGTGAATTCAGCGATGGTACAGGTGAGAATAATGATCTTCAATACACTGTTAAATACGGTACCGCCTGTTGTCCTCCCGCAATGCGGCTTACCGGTTATAATTTTGATGGATATGAAGGTCTGGTAACTGATGAAGCAGGATATTTTACGGTAAAGGAATCGACCGAATATGCAGCGAAATGGACACCTTCGGAAAATACGGCATATTTTGCCGAACATTATTTGAAAAATCCGGAGAATGATGCATATGAGCTTATAAAAACGGAATCCTTTGAAGGCGTTACAGGGACATGCATTGATATTGAAACAATAAAAACAGACAATCGTGATTATGTTTTTGAAAAAATGTCTGTAGAAAACGACGGCAGAGAGCAGCCTGTTATTTCGGCAAAAGGAGATACTGTAATCAGGCTTTACTATGACAGAAGCAATTACAGTCTTTCTTTTGTAAACGCGGGCACTGTGATGGGAGAATCTTCTTCCGTGAAATGGGGCAGGAAAGTCACGAAACCGATAGATCCTGTTCGCAGCGGTTATGTATTTACAGGCTGGTATACAGACAGCAGCTTTGAAGAAGCTTCAAGGTTTAATTTTGAAGAGGACGTGATGCCTGCCTTTGATTTTACACTTTATGCAGGCTACGTTCCGGCAGTGGATACAAGATATACAGTGAATTATTATGTTCAAAATGCTGACGATGACGGATATACGCTTCTGGAAAGCGATGATGGATTTTTTGGAACAACAGACACTACAGTTTCGGGAATTTACAGGGATATCGAGCATTTTGTCCCGAATGAATCGGCTGAGGGTACGGTAAATACGGCTTTTGTTAAAGCTGACGGCAGCACGGTTTTAAAGCTTTATTATGACAGAAAGACTGTGACATTCGGTTTTGATGCAAACGGAGGAGTAATAGGCAGTGACGGTGCAGAAAAGAAGTTCAGATACGGAGAGGAATTCGCTGTTGAAGCTCCGCACCGCGATGATTACGCTTTTGTCGGATGGTTTACTGCGGACGGAAGCAAATATGAGAAAGAAATAGTTGATGAAACAGAGAGTATTATGCTTATTGCTGGATGGGATGCAGATCTTGTAAATTATAAGATTGAGCATTATGTCATGAATACTGACGGACAGTATGTGAAGACCGGTGCCGATGACATCGGAAGCGGTGCGGTTGATTCTGCTGTGGAGCCTGTTTCATTAAAGAAGTCTATATATGAAGTACCGGGCGGTATATTTTTTGCGGGGGCAGCAACGGATGATGATAAATTCGAAACGAAAATCATAATAAGAAAAGGTATGACGGTTAAGCTTTTTTATGAACGCAAAAAGTATGACGTAGGCTGGAAGCTTGGAGAGTTTACACCTGAAAATGAGTATACATGCGGACAGGCTTATTATGATTCTGTTATTGTGAAACCGGTGATTTCGGAAGTTGCCGGATACAGAAATGTTTTTTTACCTGAAATTGATGAAAAGGTTCAGGCTCACGATGCGGAATATTCCTTTATGCGTTGCCCTATTACATATAAAGTCAGATTTGTAAGTAATGCATCCGATGCCGAAGGAATGATGCAGGAGCAGATAATAAGCTATGACGAAAGCAGAGAGCTTTTCGAAAACAGGTATACAAGAAAAGGTTATATTTTTGACGGCTGGTCTTTAAGCGCCAATGCAGCAGAGGCTCTTTATAAGGACAGAGCACAGGTACATAACCTTTCACAGACACAGGATGACATAATTTCTCTTTACACAGTATGGAAAAATGATAGCTATAGTGTTGAATTGGTCAATTCGGTTGTATTCGAAGATGTTTCTTCGGATAATAAGGTTACCGTAACATGCAATTATATGTCTACCGAAGAAAAACTGACGGAATATACTTATGGAAAAACGGTTCAGCTGCCTATACCTTTCTGCGAAGGATTTGATTTTGAGGGATGGTATGATAACGATGAATACGAAGGAGAAAGAATTACGGAAATCAGCTGTACCGATATCGGAAATAAGAAGTTTTATCCCAAGTGGAGACTGCATCAGTATTTTACCTATTGGGATGCAAACGGAGGATATTTTGTTGAGAAGGATGGAACGAAACATACTGAATATGCAATACCTTGGACAATATTTGATTCGAACGTTGAACTTCCCGAAGCAGAGCCGTCAATGGATTTCGATGAAAGATATATGTATGTTTTTTCAGGATGGTATACCGAGAAGAACGGCGGAACGAAAATTCAGGATTTGTCAGAATGTAAGACAGAAGCAAATCAGCGGTTTTATGCCAAATATGCACGTTGGATAAAGGAATATACGGTTAACTGGGTATTTCGTGATTTAGCCGACACCGATCACTGGCCGACACCTGCGGAGCTGGCTGCGGATGATGATTCGTTTACCGGACGTAACGGGATGCTTGCGGAATATGGCACCGTGATTGATCCGCCCGAGTATATTTCGTCTTATGAGAACGAAAACGAAAAACTGATTTTTAACTGGTATAATATTGAAGATTGTGAGCTTATAGAGAGGGAAGGACTTAGGGCTGTGGAAGACGGTCAGAATATACGTGTTGAAAAAGTGACTTATAAGGACTATGTTCTTAAAAATCCGTCGGAGGCAAGACCCTTGTTACCCGGTGATACAGTAACGGGAGGTGTAACTTTTGTCGGAATTATAGAGGAGTATTCGATAAAGGACGGTTCCGTAACATATGATGCATGTGTGGACAATGCAGATGATGTAACTTTTTCAAAAGAAAAGAATCATTATGGGTCATTTTATGACAGATACAGTCTGTATTATGAGAGTGATTATGTCGTAGAATATGTTGTTGAGGATGGCTGTGCGAAGGTGACGGATTCAAGAATTCACACATACTGTCCGCCTGACGTGACAAGAAAACCTTCGATTGACAGGGAATATATTTTCGAAGGCTGGTACACCGGTGAAAACGGAATCGGCAAAAAGCTTCAGGAAGATGAATCTATAGAGAACGGAATAACATTTTATGCAAAGTGGAAAGAGGTTCCAAGAAAGTACCATATAATTTTTGACTCGTTGAGTGGCAGCAGATATGAAATTACATGTGAGTACGGGACAAAACTCTCCGATATTCCTTATATGGATGAATTTGAAGGTTATGTAATGTTTAACACAATTGATTCTATGCCGGTATACGACAGTGACGGAAGTTACAGGACCTACAACAAAACTGACCTTATGAATGACGATTCAATTATTACTTCAGATATTCGGTTCGAAGAATGCGAATATACCGAATATGATCTCTGGATATTCGGAAAAAGAATAACCTCGTTAACTTTAAAATCCGACAACCTTGTACCGAAAGGAGAAAATAACAGAGGAACTATTAATTTTGATGCTAACAACTGGGTTTTAACAATGGAAGACTGTGAGATATATGCGGATGATGATGATCTCATCAGATTTGACATGAAAAATTATTGTAACGACACGTATGTAAACGACATTTTTTATTACACAGTTAATAATAACCATGATAATGGAGATCCTGCGACGGCAATATATTGCGGTGAAACAGCTAAAGAACTGACGATTATTTTAAAGGGCAGTAATACTGTTAATGTTGTAAGCAGTAAAAACATAGTTGTATCGGGAATTGTGCTGAATTGTGCAACACGTATATGTACATGGAATTTGTCTGACAATATACATGCGGTTTATTATCCGGACAATATTGAGGATTATGGAAAGCTTGACATTCTTGTAAGCTATAACGGCATCAATACAAACGCATCAACCTTTGGTATTATTTTTTCAAATCAGCTTAAGGCGGAATATGTGATACTTGATATATATTCAGGAGTAAAGATGAGAATCTGCAGTGATGAAAGCGATATTAATAATGTGATAAAGTCCGACAGTTCTGTGTTTAGCTTTGGTATATATGGGGCGGAGCTGAAAAGTTCAGGCTCACAGGTATTTATCTGGTCAGCTCCTGAACATGCAGGTTATGCGATAAATTCGATGTTTAAATCAAAAGGAATTGTTGTAATCGATGAAGCAGAAAACAGATCCGTTTTTGCGGTCTACGGTCACAGAGCTTCGAACAGGTCGTTTGACAAAACGGTTGAAACATATTATTCCGATAAGGAAAAGTGGCATTATGATACAGAAAATCAGGAGAGCTGCTTTTACGAGTATGGTTTGTACGATGAAGAAAATACATCAGTTAAGATTCAACAGTGTCGAAATGTACTGGATGCTTATTTGAATAATGAATATGGACAGATAGGCGGACTTGATTATTCCGGGAATCGGATTACCTGTATTAATGTTATGCCCCTCTCAGCATGACTTGAGATTGATTTAGTTGCCTGTCACAGAATTAACCGTTATACTGTCACCAAAGAATAGGAAGGACAATAAAACCGCACAATCTCATTTATATTCGCTTGATGATTTTTCAGTGAGAAAGACTGAAAATATCGAAAAAGGATACTTGCTGGGACGTTATGGTGCAATACCATATTTACAGGCAGGT
>JAZLIK010000041.1:0-14474 GCA_045617345.1 Lachnospiraceae bacterium
AAGAATGCAGTTGTTGCCAGAAAAGCGGAAGGTTGCATCGCTGTAGAAATGGAACTTGCGGGCATGCAAGCAGTATGTAACTTTCATGGGATTGAGCTGTATGATTTTCTGGTAACAGGGGATGTTGTTGATCAAATAGAAGAATATACTGGTGACGGACTTCATGAAGCAAATCATGATTTTGGGAAATTTTATGTGGCGTTAAAGTTGGCAGAGGCAATTAAGTAACATGAATATAGATGGAATATGATTATTTTGATAGAACTAAGCCGCTTCACCACAGCCTTGGCAGGCCGTCGCGCATCGACTTAGTTCTATCGGAATTATATTGTCCTGGGGGCGAGACTAATTTGGTATTTTTATGAGCTGACCGGACCTACGGACATAGTTTATAACTATGGAGGCCGGACACACAATACACTTAGCGCGTACAAGCGGAAAGAAGGGTCAGATATGAATATAGCGGAGATTCTACCCGGTGCAAAAGGGAGAAATGTCGACAAATCGTATGTCGCACCGACAGAATTAAAATCAAAAAAAATTGAATCGTTCAGAACGTATTTCTTCCTTTGGGATCAGTTCAATCTTGCCGATGAAGGCAGTTATTCTTTTAACGTAAAGAAAAATGACAGCGGGGAATACATTCTTTCGGAGGATGCTCATTATAAGCTTTCGGTAACGGTTGAGAAGTCTGTTCTTGATAAGCTTCAGAAGATTATTGATGACAATTCGCTTGCACTGCATAACGGCGTGAATGAATATACAAACGGGCTTCCCGCGGAATTTGCGCCCTGTCTGTTCAGTGCCGTATATGATACCGGGGAAAAGCTGTATTTTTCCGAGGACAACAATCCGGAAGCAAAATGGGCAAGGGCTGTCAGAGATTTGTTTAAGGAAGAGTTTATCAGGCAGGGACATGACGAACTGCTTCCGCCCGCAGAGGATATCACACTTGTACGGTTCGACATGGATTACCTGGATGAAAACGGTCGGGTCTGTTATTCAACCATATTCACCGAAGAGGATACGGAAGAAGTTTCCGGGCATTATCTGATCAGTGGTCGCAGCGTAGATTCGGAAGAGCTCGAATATGATGAAATTCTTGCAATACCGGGCAATTTCTATGACGATCTGTCGGAGGTTCTTAACAATCATAATTTGAAGTCATATCAGAACGGAATGATATCTCCGCCGGGAAGCACAAAGGATGCCGGGCATGCATTTTTCTGTATGGAAATGCAAAGCGGTATTCAGGTTAATGCATACTATTCCGACAAAGAGGCAGAGGAACTGATCGGGGTTCTGAGAAAAGTTAAAGAATATATTGACAGCCGGTTTACGGAATAAATACTTTTTACGCCCGAATCCCGACAGCAGAGCGACAGATAAGCTTATCGGAGACGTTCACGTTAGGAACGAATGAGCCACTGATTCTGTAGCATGCATCTTCATCCTATAGCTCCCGATGGCTGTGAAATGTTCAGGGACTATATGAATCCGGATAAATCCTTATGGAGCCGGGACAGAATTTTGGAGCCTGTATCAGTGTATGTCGGGGATTTGTCGAGGCATGAGTTAAAGTTCCTTCAGCCCCGTGTCGGTTTCTTCAAAAAACATGAATCGCAGCTGCAGACGGAAGAAGAGTGATAATAAACAACCCGGTTTCATAGCAAAAGTGTGCGCTTTTTCGCAGAGCGTTTTTTACTATATTGGTCGTAATTTCCTGTAAAGAAAAAGGATGTCGCCCATGTACGGGAGACATCCTTTGGTTTATCATCGGGATCCGGGTTATTTGACGATGACAGCTCTTTCAACAAGAGCATCGTCAACCTTTTTATTAATCAGGGACATCATAATATATCCTTTGCCGAAGTTAGCTTCTGCGTTTTCACCGAGCTCTTCACAGTATGCGGTGTATTCATCAGCACTGATTGAAAGTCCCAGCTTATCAAATATAACCTCGTAAGCCATCTGTGTGGTGATGCTTTTTTTAACGGAATCGTCGAGACTGTCCGCATATTCATCGTCGCTCATGCCGGTGTAATCATTAAAACTGCCGTAAGCGGGGGAACCCGTGTACTGCTGGTAGAAAGAGTTGTAGTAATTATAGTTTGAATAATCGTTGGTGTAGTGGAGATTTCTGACAATCTTTGTGTATGATGAGGGGATGTCTGAGGCAGATGACTTGTCGGAAATTATTTCCTGGACGCTTGTTCTTAAGTTATCCTTTTCGAGATCCGATTTGATTTTTGCCCTGTATTCATCGACGGTATGTACACCATCGGACTCTGCAAGCTTTTCGGCTATAAATTCATCGGTAAGCTCGGGAGAAACCTGAATACTGTTGATCGTGCATTCAAATACCGCAGGCTTGCCGGCAAGGTCGGGATTGTTGTCATAAGGCTCGGGGAAGGTCACATTAACTGTGACGTTCTCGCCGGGCTTGTGCCCGATGAGCTGTTCCTCAAAGTTGTCGATATAATTTCCTGAACCGATTGTAAGCGTGGTGCCGTTTCCGTTGGTATTTCCGCCTTCGAATTCGACTCCGCCGACAGAGCCTACATAATCGAGATTGATGGAATCACCGTCTTTGACAGTGAGATTCTCGTCGTCGCTGTAATATTTGTAGGAGCTGAGGAAGCTATCAATCTCTGTCTGAACATCATCATCGGTAGCTTCGATATCTGAGTAGTTTACGTTGAAGTTAAGCGGGTCGATGGTCGTAACAAGCTTTGATGAATCTATACCGCTGATGCGTCCTTCATCGGTAAGTCCGTCGCTGTAATTTGTAACGAGCGTGAGCTTGTTGTTCTCTTTGTTAATTTTACATACTATGGCAATTACTATTGCTGCAATAACTACAATAACGGCTGCAATCAGTATGCCCCTGGTGGCTGCTTTTTTACGCTTTGCGGCAAGTGCAGCCTGTTTCTTTGCCAGTCTTTTGGCCTGGCCCTGTGTCATTTCACTGTTTTTCATATTATCCTCCGTGTTTGGTAGCGAAAATACACCGTAAGCGGTAATGCCCGATGAACGGGAATAATGTAAAAACGGGCGGCTACGGTGTTATGTGTGTCAAAAGAAACATTCATAAAGCGCGCCACAAAATCGTTGCGCGTTCGTTCCTTAACGGAAACGGCTCTATTTTATGTGGTTGTTCAGCAGCATGGTATTTACCGCTGACTTTGACACACGTACAGTATTATACCACGTAATTTGTGAAAATCATGTGTTTTTTATAAATATGTTGAAAAAAGTTACTATTTACAGTCGGGTAATAATAAATGCAAGCCGAGAGCCTGCTCTCGGGCTTGCGGATATTATTATCCGACCATGGAGGCCGTACAAAATACATGAGATAAGCCATTGGCTGCGAAGCAGGCAGGGAGAAAAAAATATTGCTTTTTGAAAAAAGATATGATATCATGCAGTTAAATTATAGAGAAGGGCGCTGAAATCAGCGTATGGTGAGGAAATGAGTTCTAACAGATAATTGATTTATGTGAGCACATGGTTTTTGATTAAGTCCTGGACAGCCGGGCTTGTTTGTGTATGCATAAATTCAGATTATCGTTAATCATTTCCTTTTTTGTACTGCGCCGGACGATTGCCTGTTTAGGCAGAGCTTTGGGGCATCTTATGTGACATAGGTTATGCTTTGAGAAAACTGTTCACAAGGATGTTTTTGCAAGGGCAAAGCATTCAGAAGCTGGAATGATTACTGGTCTGTTTTGGCATATACAAGGCAGACTTTTTTACTTTATAGGAAATTGTAACGTATTATGAAGTAATAATTATGAAGCATGTTCAGGCAATGGAGGCAGTATGTTACAGATAAACAAACTTAAAATAATGCACAAAAAAGACCTTCGTAAGATTCTGGATAATTTCAGCCTGACACTTAATGACGGTGACAAGGCTTGCCTGATCGGTGAAGAAGGCAACGGAAAATCGACTCTGATGAGGTGGATTTATGACCCGGAGACGGTAGAGGAGTATGCGGAATGCGCGGGTGATATTATTACCGGTCAGGAAAGACTGGGATACCTTCCTCAGGAGATGCGGGTTGAGGACAAGGCAAAAACGGTTTATGAATTTTTTGCCGAAAATGAGAATTTTTATGAGTTTTCACCGAAGGAACTGGCTGAATATGCGAACAGATTCAGAGTGTCACAGGATTTCTTTTACAGTGAACAGCAGATGGGCAGTCTGTCGGGCGGTGAAAAGATAAAGGCGCAGCTGATAAGGCTCATGATGGGCCGACCGACGGTTCTTTTGCTTGACGAACCGTCAAATGATATTGATATTGCAACGCTTGACCTGCTTGAAGATTTGATAAATGAATGGGAGCATATAGTGCTGTTTATTTCGCACGATGAAACGCTGATTGAAAACACGGCAAATATGATTATTCATATTGAGCAGATTATGAGGAAGACTAAGTGCAGGCACACAATAGTGCGCATGCCTTACAGACAGTATGTTGATGAGAGGCTTCGTCTTTTCGACAGGCAGGAACAGCAGGCTGAGAATGACCGCAGGAAGAAGAAACTTCGTGATGAGCGTTTCAGAAAGGTATATCAGAGCGTGGAAAATGCACTTGGCAGGTGTTCGCGCCAGTCACCGGCGGTGGCTAAAAATCTGAAGGACAAAATGCATACCGTTAAGTCGATGGAGAAACGTTTTGAACGCGAAGACGAAAATATGACGGAAAAGCCGGATAAGGAAGAAGCAATATTCTTTAAACTTGGCAACGAAAAATCGGTGATTCCGTCGGGAAAGACGGTTATTGAGTATAAGCTTGATAAACTTTTTACACCGGGTGAGCAGAGAACACTGAGCGAACAGGGAGTACCGGGCGAGCAGAGAATAACGGGTGAACAGAGTACTTACGGGGAAATGGCGTCAGCAGTGGAATATATGGACGGACAGGAAGGCAGTGGAACATGTCGGCTTCTGGCTAAGAACATTTTTCTTCGTATCAGAGGGTCTGAAAAAATAACGATTATCGGTGCAAACGGAACAGGAAAAACAACACTGCTTAAGAAAATGGCAGATGAGTTGCTGGCAAGAAGAGACATAAAAGCGCAGTATATGCCTCAAAACTATGAGGAGCTTTTAAACCTTGACGTGACTCCCGTTGATTTTCTTGATTCTTCGGGTGAGAAAGAAGAAAGAACGAAAATCAGAACCTTCCTCGGTGCACTGAAGTACACGGCAGACGAAATGGATCATCCGATACGTGAACTTTCGGGCGGTCAGAAGGCAAAGGTGCTGCTCCTTAAGATGAGCATGGCGGATACCAACGTGCTGATTTTGGACGAACCGACGAGAAATTTTTCTCCTCTTTCCGGGCCTGTTATCCGAAAAATGATTGCTGAGTTTCCGGGTGCGGTCATCAGTATTTCTCACGACAGAAAGTACATTGATGAGGTCAGTGACAGGGTGCTTGAACTGACTCCTGACGGATTAATTGAAGTACTGTGAGGGCTGAATGTAAAAAATGATTGACAATTTATCGGGGGGGGTAGAATTGTCTTATAAAAAGTTAACATAAGATAGGAGGTGGGAGTAATGGCTCTGATTGCGTGCCCCAAGTGTGGGAAAAAAGTATCAGATATGGCTACCTCATGTCCGGAGTGTGGATTTCCTGTTAGTGATGTCATCAAGAAGAAAGTAAAAAGATGCCCGGAATGTGGAACAGAAGTACCTAATGATGCAGGTGCCTGTTTTGAATGCGGTTATCCGTTTCAAAACATAGAAGAGAGTAGTGGTTATGATACGAGTAATGTTAATAGCCGAAAAACGAGTAGCGAGTCTCATTTCCGACCTGAATATTCCACAATGGATAACAGTCGGGAAAAATCATATAATTCGGTAATTGACAGAATTATAACAGCTATAAAGATTGTGTCAATTATTTGGATTGTCGTAGGCGTTTTTCAGTTAGGAGTTACGATTTATATAGGACAGCTGTATGATAAATGGACTGGGGATGTACCTAACCGGATTGTTTTTTTGGGATGTGTGGCAATAGTCAATATTGTTGGTGGAATTAAAAACTTGTATAGAGAGTCCGATTTTCGAGAGAATCCTTTAAGAATATATGATACATTTGAGCTGACAGTAGCAGATGTGATAGAGTATATTTGGAATTTGGTATGGTGTTGTTGGTTGTTTTCAGAACGGGGGTTATATGGTTTTTTGGGTCTGATAGTATTGGCTGCGGTTCTTACTGACATTTTGGGGGTAAAGGTTAAGATTGGAAATAATAAGTCGATGTTTATAATCCTCAAACAAGAGGCGAGAGAAAAAGAAGAGGAGGAATTTGAATTATCAGCGAATGATGACGAGCTTCCGGGAGATTATTGGCCATGTCCTAAGTGTGAAGGACCTATTAAGCGCTTTCCTTGTAAATATTGCGGTTATATAGTGATTGAACGTGAAGAGGATGATCTATATTGAAAAAGCAAGAGTAGGAGAAAAGAATGGCATTAATTTCGTGTCCTGAGTGTGGGAAAAAAATATCTGACAAAGCATTGAATTGTCCTGATTGCGGATTCACTGTAAGTGAAAGCTTGAGTGAAAAAGAAAATATAGGTATTAACGCCGATGAAAAAAGCGAATTAATGACTGGATATATTTCAGAATCGGTGGAAGACTTCAAAGGTGTTCTTTGCCATAAATGCGGATTTAGTGTTGAATCTGGAAATCAGTATTGCAAAAATTGCGGGAGTAAGGTTTATTACAGTGCGGGATATCATTATCAGCAAGGTTCATATGGGGCAGATAGTACCAGTGGTCTTGATGCATTATCCGAATATAAAGATTTCTATTTTTGGTTGGCGGCAGTTGTCCCCCTTGTATTTGTTATTTTCTCAACAGCACTTAAAATCAATTTTGTGCCATTATTTATATTTACATGGGCGTTTTATGCAGTATTTATTGCATTAGACGTAAAATTTGTAAATAAGCATAAGAAGGTGATATCGCCAGGATTCGAAGCTATAAGTATTGGCCTTCTACCTCCGATTTATATATTTGGCCGACCATCTAAAACAAATAAAAAATATGCGCCTTCGATAGTTTGGATAATTCTGTTTATTATTGTACTTCTTATATCTTTTGGAGTGATCCGAATTGGAAAAGGAGTTCGAGCTGAATTGTTGGATTATATAAATGAGGACCTGATGGAGATACAACAGCTTGAAAACGATGTTATATCCAGTCATGACAGCGTTATATATGATAACTATAGTGTGGTATATGCCACATATAAGTACGAAACAATACCGCTCTGTCAAAAACTTATTGAAAAAGCAGAGAAAATTAATGATTCCATAGAGTCGAAAGAAATAGAAGATATTAACAATATACTTATAAAGTACTATGAAGCTTTAAAAAAATCGTGTGAATACGTAGTGTCTGCTTACGAAAGAGGAAATAGTAATATTTGGTTTAATGCAAATGTGGAGATGAGCAATGCCTCCTCATATGCCGATGAATACAAAGAAAAATTAGCGAAACTTTGTGACAAATACGGAGTAATTTTGTACCAAAAATAAATCCGAAGACAACAAAAAGGTCGTAACCTCTCAGTGGTTGCGGCTTTTTTCACTACTCGAAAATTATTTTTACAAGTACTGATAAATTAACACATATTTCATAATATAATTGTGAACGGAAAATGTGTCGGTGATTATGTAACGTAAATCAATTTGATGATGTGTGGGAATTCAGATAATAATAAGTTCGTCTGTTGTGAGTTGTTAGCACAACAATTGTCATCATATGACATGTAAAATATAAGAGGTTACGTATTGTCAAAATAATGAATATAGTTCAAATGAATGTCGATAAAGACTTGAAAATTTTATAAAAAAGTGGCATATTGTATGGTGATATGGTCAAAGGTATTGTAACTATTCACAGTCTGGACAAATCCCATTCATAAGCCCTGTCTGCTTCGCAGCTTTTAGCTTATTTCATGTGTTTTGTCCAGCCTCCATAGTCAGATGATAATGCTCTCAAGCCCCGAAGCAAGCTTCATGCTTGCGTTTAAGAAAAATAATGTACTTTATGGCACCATAATCATAAAACATGAAAAGAGGAATAACAAATGGATTTTTCAATTCTTTACGGAATTCAGAACATCAGATGTGATTTTCTGGATCAGGCTGTGCTGGTTTTGTCAAAGATTGCCGGAGATTACGGTCATCTCTGGCTTATAGCCGGTGTGCTGCTGTGCATTTTTAAAAAGACCAGAAAAAGCGGAATTGCAGTGCTTGTTTCATACGGGCTTGTATTTTTGACCGGACAGTTACTGTTGAAGGACCTGATAGCGCGTCCCCGTCCCTGTCACCTGGATGAAACTATTGAGCTGATTGTGAAGAGACCGTCAAGTTTTTCTTGCCCGTCGACTCATTCTGCGTGGGCATTTGCAGCGGCCACAGCTGTATTTATGCATCACAGAAAACCGGGAATAGGAGTGTATGCTCTGGCCGCAATTATCGGTTTCAGCAGGCTGTATCTTTTTGTACATTTCCCTACAGATGTGCTTTTCGGGGCTGCACTCGGTGCTTTATGCGGTTTCACGGCAGTAAAGCTGGTTGATGCCGTGTGGAAGAAGGTAACACGGAAAAAGCCGGCGGAAGGTGAGACGGAAAAAGGTACACTGCAGTAACAGTGCATTTATTACCACACAAGATCTTCTGCATGGAGCGGATGGGAATTAACTCTGATTTCGTATGTTTTTCCATCGCGAAAACGAATGACTCTGTCTGCCATTTTTGCGATTTCTTCATTATGGGTGATGAGAATAAGTGTAGTTCCCTGCTTAACAACATTTTCCATAACAGATAATACTTCAATACTTGTAGAATAGTCGAGTGCTGCCGTAGGTTCGTCAGCGAGAATCAGCCTCGGCTTTTTTACCATTGCACGTGCAATGGCGATTCGCTGCTGCTGACCTCCGGAAAGCTGTGAGGGGTAGCGGTCGGCCTTGTCACTGAGTCCGACAAGGCGCAGCAGCTCCTCTGAGTCAGCAGGAGCACTGACCAGCTCACCAATCAGGTCTATATTCTGCTTTGCATTCAGGTTCGGCATCAGGTTGTATGCCTGGAAAATAAAACCTATGTTGTCACGTCTGTAAGCTGTCAGTTCTTTGTCGGTAAACGATGCGATATCTTTGTCCATAAACGTAACAGAACCTTCGTCAGAATCGAGTAAGCCGCCGATAATATTGAGCATTGTTGATTTGCCGCAGCCTGATTCACCGAGAAGACAGAGAAATTCACCCTCATAGATATCGAGGTTGATACCCTTAAGTACATGATTTTTGGTTTCACCGTTTTGAAAATACTTGTGTATGTTTCGAACTGATACAAGTATCTGATTTCGTGGAGAATAATCGGCAGGAGGAGCTTCTTCGGCAATTTCATACGCTGCAAGCATTGTCAGCAGTTCGCAGGTATCGGCATCATCGTCGGTAAAAGCACCGTTACCGGCTGCTTTTATAAATTCTATACAGCCGTAATTGATGTCACCTGAATTTAAGGGGATGCATGTCACGGAATCAGCGGTAATGCCGGATATTCCATCGGGGAAAGCTATATTTATTGTATTTTTGCCGTCTGTTACAGTCTCGGACTGTTGTTTTTCATAAACACGTCCGACAAGTCCTTCACCTTTATGATATGAGAGCGAGGAAAGATCGGCCGGTGCTATCCAGTACATTGGACGGAGTGCGGGTTCTTCACTCCGGTCAGCCTGCCAGATTACAGCGTAATCAGCCATGCTGTTCTCCAAAATGACCTTAAGAGAAGCACTGACCGCTGCATCAAACGATGCAGCGGATGCAATTGCGTTGTGTATTTTACCGATTACCTTATAATATCGCAAATCTATTTCTTTCATGACTAACCTCCTAATATTATATATTATGATGAGTTGTAAATAGTAATATTTAGATTACATTTATGTTGGTGAGCTTGAATTTTTCAATCTGTTTCAGAGCCGGCAGTGCGGTTACAATTGTAAGCGTTACCGAAATTATTACACCGAACAGGCAGGCGTGGCTGTCAAATCCGGAAAGAAAATGCAGTGTTTCGTTGTTATATGCGCTGAGAGAGATGCCGGCCATCAGTGTTCCGAAAGCAATTCCGCAGATGATTCCGACGATGGCGAGACATACGGTATCAAGCCAGATGTATTTTTTGGCCGAGACCATGCTATACCCGTTGACAAGGAGTGTAAGTACCTCACGCTTTTTTTCTGTGACGAACATAATAAACAGATTGAGAAGCACAAGGAAAGCCATTGCAATTGCGAGAACCAGATATACTGCTACGATTATGGAAAAAACGTCGGCAAAGCCGTCAAATGATTGACGGGAACTTGAGTAATCATCGGACAGATATCGGAATCCCGCACAATCGGAAAGTTCATTTGAGAGGGTGTCAAGGTTATATCCGTTTGATTCAATGAAAAGTGTATTCGGTATATAGTCGGTGCCAAATTCGGAGTAGTAGGTGTCAACGTCTGTTATAAGCAGGCTGTTAATCAGATAATACTCGAAAAATCCGTTTATAGTAACGTTGTGGACCGTTTTGTTTGCATCGGAAAAGGTTAGTGTGCACCCGGATTTTACATCAAATTCCTCGGCGTAGGAGCAACTGCTCCAGATTCAGCCGGAGAAAGTGTGACCGTCATCCCGGTCTGAGATACCTATTATACGTGAAAGATTATTTTTGTCGACGCCAAACAGCTTTGTATTGATTTTTTTACCGTTTGGAGAGTTCAGGGTTATGTAAGTTGAGTAAACTTCTGTAGAGGAGATGCCGCGCTCGGCAAGCTTTGCGTCGATGTCAGAGCGGTCGGCAGAAGTGTTGTAATTGCAAACCTGAATTGCCTCAATATTTGCAATTTTTTCTATGCCCGGTACTGCAGCTATCAGGCTGTCAACGGATAGACTTCCTGATTTGTAGCCGGTTTCTTTGCCTATTTCGCCACTTCCGGCAATGGTTCCTCCGGTTGCGAGAATTACTACGGTACCTTCACTTTTTATATTGACCGCGGGTGGTGTAATCTCCGGAGTGGTGCTTGTTTTCTGGGGACTGCATCCAGTGAAAAAGGAGCAGATAACAAGAATAATCAGGATTAATTTCATTTTTTTTATCATAATAGACTCCCATTCAATAAATATTTGACGTCTATGTAAGTATATCATACATTGGCAGGAAACTCAACAGAAAATCACAGAATATACTTGCGCCGATTATTAATTTGTGATAATTGAGTGCATAATAATAATTTGTACAAAAAATATAGAACGATATATCATACGCCAAAATAGGAATAATAAATAGTAAAAAAAGTGTAATCCCATTCAGAGATTACACTTTTTATTATTTATAATAACAGTAAAAATCAGTTTGCGCTTGTTTACAGTCGGGACAAAATGTGAACAAACACTTATTTGATTTCAATTCCCGAAGCAATCAGCTCATCCTTGTAAAGGTTAACCTGAGCGGTCAACTCGTCATCACAGATGAGAGTAATACGACCGTTTTCATATTCCTTGTCAACCCATGCCTTAATTTTTTCCACAACAGGATGTTTTTTACTGATGGCTTTGTCAAAATTCAGATTGTAGGTTCTGTTTATCCAACATGCAATACCGGCAAGACCTGATGTATTTGTAACTGAAACTGCAGCAGGACGGCCGAGAATTTTGTCTGTATCAAAGATATTGTAAATCTCCTCGTCCTTGAGCATTCCGTCGGCATGAATGCCGGCACGTGTAAGGTTGAAATTCTTTCCTACGAAGGGAGTCATGGGAGGAAGGTCATAGCCGGTCTCGGTTACAATGAAATCGGCTATTTCTGTAATAACCTTCGGATCCATTCCGTTGAAATGACCGCGAAGAGAAGCATATTCCATAACCATAGCCTCGAGCGGAACATTACCGGTACGTTCTCCGATTCCGAGAAGTGAGCAGTTTACAGCACCGCAGCCATACATCCATGCGGTGGTGGCATTTACAACACCCTTGTAGAAATCGTTGTGACCATGCCATTCAAGCATATCACTTGTAAAGCCTGCATAATGAAGAAGACCGTAAATGATGCCCGATACACTTCTGGGAAGTGCTACTCCGGGATAAGGTATACCGTAGCCCATGGTATCGCAGGCACGAATCTTTATCGGAACACCGCTTTCATCTGAAAGCTGACGGAGTGCGGAAGCGAAAGGAATAACGAAGCCATAGAAATCTGCTCGGGTAATATCTTCAAAGTGACAACGGGGACGGAGACCTGCTTCAATACAGTCCTTTACGATTCCCATGTATTTATCAAGTGCCTGTGAACGTGTAAGTCCCATTTTCTTGAAAATGTGGTAGTCCGAGCAGCTGACGAGAATACCGGTCTCTTTGATTCCGAGGTCCTTGGCAAGTTCAAAGTCAGACTTTGTTGCTCTGATCCAAGTGGTAATTTCAGGGAATTTATACCCGAGAGACATACACTTTGCGATTGCGTCTCTATCCTTCTGTGAATATACAAAAAACTCTGTTTGGCGAATCATTCCATTTTCACCGCCGAGTCGGTGGAGCATTTTATAGATATCCACCATCTGCTGGGTAGTGTAGGGGGTACGTGACTGCTGACCGTCACGGAAGGTTGTATCTGTGATAAAAATATCATCGGGCATGTGCTCGGGAACACGACGATAGTTGAAGGGAATCTTCGGAACCTCGTCGTAAGGATAAATCTGTCGGAAGAGCTCTGGCTCCGCAACATCCTGAAGGGAATATGCATAGGGATCCTGCTCAAGCAGGTTGGTATTTGGATTCAGTGATAATTCTTTTAACATAAGAACACCCGCCGGTCATACATGACCTTTCCTTTCTATAGTAATATCAATGGTAACAGTGTTGTTCACAACCTGTTCAAAACGCATTCGTAAGCTCTGCCTGCCGTGCAGTCGGTCGCCGGTTCGCCGCTACCGGCTTCACTTATGTGTTTTCCCCGGTCTTCATAGTCCGGTAATATTTTCCACAAGCTTGAAGTCAGGTTCACGGTCTGTGAGTCAATAACTTTTCAAGCTTGAAAACAGGCTATGGCCTGTGTGACTTACGGTCCGACTGAACAATTATCAGATTCTGGCAACGCCGGTTTTTCTTGCTGCTTCAGATACCGCAGAGGCAACAGCCTTGGCTACGTTTCTGTCGAGAGCCGAAGGAATGATATACTCGGGAGTGAGTTCTTCGGGCTTAACAAAGTCTGCAATAGCATATGCAGCTGCAATTTTCATTTCATCGTTGATATCGGAAGCTCTTACATCGAGTGCACCGCGGAAGATGCCGGGGAAAGCAAGAACATTGTTTATCTGATTCGGGAAATCGGAACGGCCTGTTCCGACTACTGCTGCGCCGGCTTCTTTTGCGAGGTCGGGCATGATTTCGGGAGTAGGATTAGCCATAGGGAAAAGAATAGGATCCTTTGCCATGGATTTTACCATCTCGGGGGTAACAGTTCCAGGAGCGGAAACTCCGATAAATACATCGGCACCCGCAAGAACATCGGCAAGAGTTCCTTTTCTCATAAGGCGATTTGTAATCTTTGCCATCTCTTCCTTTTCGGAATTAAGTCCTTCGCGACCTTCGTAGATGGCACCTTTACGGTCACACATAACCACATCCTTAAGACCCATTTTTATAAGAAGCTTGATAATGGCAATTCCTGCGGCACCCGCACCGCTTGTAACTACACGAATATCACCGATGTTTTTGCCGGTAAGCTTAAGTGCGTTGAGCATTGCGGCGAGAACCACTACAGCGGTTCCGTGCTGGTCATCGTGGAAAATCGGGATATCGCATATCTCCTTGAGACGTCTCTCAATTTCGAAACATCTGGGAGCTGAAATGTCCTCGAGGTTAACTCCGCCGAAAGAGCCTGCAATAAGGCTGACGGTTTTAACGATTTCATCTACGTCCTTTGAACGGACACAAAGAGGAATGGCATCTACATCGCCGAAGGACTTAAAAAGCGCACACTTGCCTTCCATAACCGGCATTCCGGCTTCGGGTCCGATGTCGCCAAGTCCTAAAACCGCAGTTCCGTCGGTTATTACAGCCACAAGGTTGCCTCGTCTCGTATATTTATAAGAAAGATCTGTATCCTCGCTGATTTTAAGACACGGCTCCGCAACTCCCGGAGTATATGCAACGGCAAGATCGGCCATCGTCTCAAGAGTAGGTCTTAAGTTTACCTCAATTTTTCCATTCCATTCTTCATGCATCTTAAGTGCATATTCTTTTTTATCCATATAAAAATACCTCGATTTGTATTTTTGTGTAATATTAAATACTGTCTCTTCTTCAATACATCCGTTTTTTAGTATAAGACTACAAAATGTTGTTGTCAAAAAATTCGTTGCTACTAGTTTTCAAAATCTATTGTTTTTTTAATTTTAGG
>JAZLIK010000042.1:0-8594 GCA_045617345.1 Lachnospiraceae bacterium
AGGGATATGTACGGAAGTCTGAGCCGTATGCTGCATGACAGCAAGCAGGGACGGACTCAGATCATAGCCTGATGCAGTAAGATCATTTGATGCCATTATATAGCGCCAGTTGTTCCTGTCAACAATTTTTTCCCATCCATGTCAATAGTTTTCGATTATCTGAGTGATATAAAATTGATAAAAAAATATCTAAAGTTTATGTATTTTATACCGATACGCTGATATTTTTTGTAATTTCACAACATTTTATATTATTTTATACTAAATGATGTAAAAAAAAAATCGATAAAAAAAAATATGAAGGACAAAAAAAATCTGGCCGCTTGGCTGGATCGACTTATCGGCAAGCAATGTTCCTACTCCACGGTGGCCATGGCTACCGGATACAATAAAAATTATCTGTGCGAGCTAGTGAAAAAATATATCGTTGGCGGAGAGAATGCACTGGTGCACAAAAACCGAGGGCGGATTCCTGCAAACAAATTGAAACCGGACCTCCGCCAGCGCATAGTTCTGCTGTACTCCATGGAAGATTCTGACATGAACTTCAACTTCTTCCAGGAGCTGCTTGAGGATGAGCACGGTATAAGCATATCATATACGGCACTCTACAAGCTGCTGACTTCAGCAGGATACAGGTCCCCGGAGGCTCATGCAAAGAAAAAAAATCGTGTACACCGGCCACGTCAGCGCAAAGAATTCCGTGGAGAGCTGATACAGATTGACGGATGCGAGCACCAGTGGTTTTTGAAATCAAATAATGACCGGGCATATTATACAATACACGGATCAATAGATGATGCCACCGGACAGATAACATCACTTGTAATGAGACACACGGAATGTCTTGACGGTTATCTCACAATGTTTAAGGAATCTGTAGACTTCCTGGGCGGATGTCCTCTCAGCATATATTCGGACCGGGCCAGCTGCTTTGTCAAGAATCCTAATGACGCAAAGGAACTCACCATAGAAGAGCAGCTCGAAGGTCTGCATGAAAGTCATACTCAGTGGCAGCGCATGCTGCGAGAGTTGGGCGTCAAACAGATTCTCGCCTGGTCTCCTCAGGCCAAGGGACGCATTGAGCGTCTATGGCATACGCTGCAGGGACGTCTTCCTCGTCTCTTCGCCAGAAATCATATCTGCAACATGGATGACGCAAACAGATTCCTCAAGCAATATATAGATAAATATAACAAAAAATTTGCACATGACCCTCTGAAGCAGGAACGGGTAGTGAAGCAGGCTCCGGATAATTTCATGGACATTCTGTGCCTGCAATACCAGCGCCGTATAACTATGTCGAACACTGTGAGCTTTGACGGCTACAAGTTCCTTGTGGACGGGCGTGGCGTTGCTGCCAAGAAATGTATGATCCATATCGGCTTCGGTAATTTCTTCTGCAGCGTGAACGGAAAAAAATATCCGCTGAAGCTTATGGACCGTTACTCCGGGTCAAGCGGACAGTACCCGAATCTCATAGCGAAATTCATGGAAGCGTACCTGTATTCCTATTGTAAAGAAAAGAGCGCATGATTTCATACTGCTGCACTGCATTTTCAGTTTGCCGTGCATATTCCATGATTGCATAGAAGTATGAATAATCCATAAGGATTTTTCCGTCTTCAGTGTAGCTGAACTTCAGGTTCCCCTCATCATCCTCAGGATCCGGGAAAGCCGGGAAGTATATCTCAATGACCGGAATTTCTATTTCTGCCGGCTTTGGAGATGTCACGCAGCATATCAGCAGCAGCATCAAAACCGGCACGAGAATTTTTAGCAGCTGCGATGCGTCTTTCATTTTGCTCCTTATCCTTCTGTGTCCTCATATTGTGAACCGCAGCCGCTGACTGCATATAGTCGTACTGGGTATTCACTTCCTCCTGCAGGATCCTGTTCTTCCTTTTTTCGTCGCGAAGTAAAAAGGACAAGACAGCAGAAGCAGCTGACAGTACGGAAATCAATACAGTTGTCACGGTTATTATAACTTTGATCAGCATTTAACCTTCCTTTGAGAATTTGCCTGTAGCCACAAGGCCGGCACCGAATGTCAGAAGGTATGCGAAATCAGGCAGCTCCTGGAAGAATCCTATCACGCCGCACACGATGAGACCTATGCCGAAGACTTTGGTTGCGTCGGCATCCCAGTCATGGTCAGTGAACAGTGACACGAACTGTCTGCAGCTTGTTTCCAAAAATGTTTTCATTCGTACCTCCTTAGAAAGCCGAGAAGACCTTTGCGGCTTCTCCATGCGAGCTTTGCCCCGTAGTTGGATGTACCAGGTTTAGCCAGCCCGTCCTGTTCAAAAACAAGAAGGTCCGTCTGATTAGATGAAAGGACAATTGCAACATGACCGAACGGGTTTCCGGCGGTCGCATTCCATACGGCAGCATCTCCCGGAATTCCTCCATTGGATGACGTTATTCGCGCAAAATATTTCTTCTCCCGCTGCATGGAGTCCCAGTTAAGGAAGAGATCCTTTGCTCCCACGACTCCTTCCATTTTTTCCTCAACCCCGCATACGTCAGCCGCATACTGGCGGAAGAGATCAACGCATTGTGCTCCGTATCGTCCGTCAAAGTCAACGGGCTTACGTATGTTAATGTTAACAAAATCAATAAGCTTCATTTTTTTGTCTTCAGCTCCTTCACGTCTTCCTTTATTTCTTTGAGAGTTGCCATCATCGAGTTCATCATTGTACTCACCTGTGTCAGTGTCACAGTCGTAGAATCCTTGAATTCTTCAAGATCCTTAAATTTCTCTTCATACCTGCGGCGGTCCTCCTCCGACCTGATTCTCATCTCCTCCATCCGCTGTCCTGTCCTCCCCATTCTGGATGCAAGCTTCAGCAAAAATGCCATAAAGCTTGCAAGTAGCCCCACTGCTGTCAGCAGAACACCTAAATCAAGTCCATTCATCCGGTTCTCCTTCATAAGTTTTATATCACATTGCACATTGTAAACCCCGGATATTTCATTCAATATAAATAGATAATAAAAAAATGCGGAAACATCTAAAAAAATGTTTCCGCAAGTTACTAGATAACCTCTATCAGTTTTCTGATAGCTTCTCCCTCATGTTCCACGTGTGTTTTGTAGAGTGATGCATAGACATCAGGCATGTTTCCTTCGCTCTCCATCCTGGATATCACGTTCCGTACACTGTGAGTGCATTCATGCATCTGTGACAGTCTTGCCTTTGCACGGGACGCAACTGCCGCACTGACTGCGGCATCCCCTGCATCAGCTATTTCATGAGCATATTCCGCAAGCATTCTTGCATCATTCAGGTCATCCATCTGTATTTTCAGAAGTATCTGCACTATCTTGTGGTTGTCCATTTTTAACCTCATCCGTAAGAATTTTCAGCGCATCCTTTATCTGACAGACAATTTTTTGTCCTTCAGTCGTGGACAGGAATGCGCCTGCGGTAAGCCCCGCAATAAAGTCTCTTATCATCATGCGCCGGTAGCCGGTGCTGTTTCAGTTGGCACAAGTGTACCACTAGGTACTACGACTTGTCCCCATAGAGGCGGCCGTTTAAGCATGCAACATTCCATGCGGTCAAGGCGAGCGTTGAGAGCTCCGAACTGTGCTCCGCTGTAGATCTGGTTCTCTAGCTGCTGGATCTTTGCCGCCTGTTCCGCGATCTTGTCACGCTGGTCCATGTATGCGTAGTAGTCAATCTTGGTCTGAGTCACGTTAGCAGTCTGCTGTACGATTGCCTGGGTGGCTGCAGCCTTCTGCTCAATGAGATACTGGGTGCGGGCGCTGTCAATGATTTCCTGCTTCTCGCCCCATCCGTCAGCCATGCCTGCGGCAGGCAGTCCGCAACCTCCAAAGATTCCGCCCCTGTTACCTCCGAACATAATGAACAGAAGGAACAGAAGTATGATAAGTCCCCAGCTTGTCTTGCTTTCTTCCATAATGGTTCTCCTTTTCTTTATCTATTTAAGACGGCTGATCCTGTCAAGCAGCACACTGCAGTCACCGGTATTCTGCCGCGTGCTTCCCATTGCATCATCCGCATCCTTCTTCGCCTTGTCCACGTCAAGTCCCAGCATGGCAAGTCCTGCGCGTACGAAAGGATTGTCCAGCTTCCGCAGACCACGTCCGAGCGCATCACGTCCGCCGTTGCGGTTCACTATGGTGCGGAACAGTTCCGCACTCCCGTCAAGCTTTCCGTCTTTTATTACGCCGAGAGACTCTGCAGTCTTCAGCACCGAATCAACGGTTCCGCTTTTTATCCCCAGCCTTGATGCCATCTTCCTCAGCTGCTTCAGTTCCATTCACGCCTCCTGCTGTCATCCGTGACAGCTCCGCAAGTATTCCGTCAACCTTGGCTTCAAGATCGGCGTTGATCTCTTCCTGCGTCCTCTGTTTTTTGACAAGCCCAGCATCTGCAAGCCTTGCATAGTAGTCCTCCGCCTTGTCCGCCGCTGCTGTGGCTGCCTCCTCGAGCGCGTGGTATGCTGATTCGCTGCGGCCCACGACTATCCGATGACCGTACATGTCGTAGCTCCAGAACTTGTCACCGTCAAGTTCAACCTGCATCAAGTTCATCCGCTTCCTCCCCGTTATAGAACCACCAGGAGCGCATGGTTTCCATCACGCGTCGCTTCCATTGGTAGACTCCGCTCATGCTCATTCCGTACAGATCCGCAAGCTCCTTGTACTGCATGCCGTCCATTAATCTGTGCAGCAGTTCAATATCGCGGGATGTGAGAGGCATCTCGCGGAATTCAGCCTCAAGCCTGGACCTGGGTGTAATCTCCATTCTGTAACTGCAGTATGTTATCGCGCTGTTCATGATTAGATTATAGCGGAACGTGGGGACAGAGTGTTGTGTGAACGCTCCCATATTAATGGGAACATGCACAAAAATAAAAAAAAAGCTCCCGGTTACGGCGTAATCAGGAGCGATTCGATAAGATATAAGATAACAAAAGATCAGTTCAGCAGAGATTTTGGGGACCGGTTATCATGGGACCTTTTCTTCTGATATAAATTCCGGTCCTGCATGGTTGCGGAAGCTGTAAATCAGTTCCCCTTCGGTCGTGCATCCGTTGCGCCGCATGCAGTTCCGTATCTTCTCCGTCACGGTGTTGCGTGAATATCCCGTGACTTCCTTCTTCATTTTGCCGGCCGCAAGCTGTTCCAGTATCCGGGATTCATCTTCAGTCATTCGCAGTCTGCGGGCATCCGAATATCCTGCACGTATCGCCGCCAGAAGGAAATATATGCCTGTGCAGAAGAGCAGGTGTGCGAGTCCGTGGGCCCATGTCCTGTGGCCTATGGCAAGACATACCGCGACCGCCACCGCATACAGAGCCAGCACAGGACTTCTGAGTCTGGGCTTAATATACGTGAACCCGCAGACAAGAAGGAATGAAGTCGGGTTCACCCATTTGTTGAAATAGAGTATGCTGAACGCCACGACCAGAAGCTGGTACGGAATCCATCTGCGTCCGAATGTCAGGACCATGACAAAGAACAGCATGCAGTAGCATATCCTTATCAAGGGCTCCACCATGTATCCCGAGTCGATGTACATGTAAGTGAAGCACACGAGCAGCAGCAATGTTCCCAGCATCATTGCCAGCACCTGTCGGTCCGAAAGTACGTGTTTTATGTGTTCCCTGAAACTTTTTTTCATAAAATCCTCCGATATATAAAGAGGCACGGAAAAAATCCGTGCCTCTTAAACTTATACACCTGACAGCAAAAATAATCAACAAGTGTTAACTGTTTTTATTCTTATTATGGTTTATAGGTATATTGTACTTTGCATGTACATCTATTAGTTGGCATGGTATTCATTAATGAAACGTTATTTTCATCAGCTGAGACAACATTAATCGTTAATGTTCTGCCGCTTACATTATATGCTCCTATGTTAGATTTTACAAATTTGTATAGCACATATACATCTCTAGGACCTGGGAATGTATAATAACCATATAATGTGCAATCAACAATTGAAATCTTAGTTGGAGCGTGCGCCAGCGTGAATTTAAAGTTAAGGGAATCATCATTTTCCTTAACCATCACTATTGGCACCGACAGATTTTCCGTCACAGTAACTTCGTTGACATACACGGTAATCCCATTAAGTTTAACTGTATCTATCTTTGTGCCGTCAAAGATAACAGTTTTTATTTCTGTACCATTATAGTTTAATGCCATTTTAACACCTACTATTTGCTAGTTATATTAAGTGTTGTGCCGTTCAAAGCAAACACAACTTGAGTCCCGAGTGATCTTATAATTGTTTCAAAATCACTTTGTATTTTTTCGCTGGATAAAGTGTGGTCGCTATCTCTTGAGTCATCATCAATTATAAAGCCTTTAACTTCTTCCAGCGTAAAAGTTCCACCCTGTTCACCTTTATCGCCTTTTTCACCTTTTTCCCCCGGCATTCCCTGAGGTCCTTCAGGTCCGGTTTCTCCGGTATCTCCCTTGTCGCCTTTTTCACCTTTTTCTCCCTGTATTCCCTGTTCGCCTTTTATGCCCTGAGCCCCCGAAAGGTCTGTCAGATAATGCCAGGAGTCAAGGTCTTTGCGGTATAGTTTGGCATTGTCCTCGTCATCTACGTTGCCGGTGTCAATGACAACAAATTCTCCGGGTGCCACTGCATCTGATGCGAAGTCATCATACATGGCCTGCACGGACTCGTAGCTATGCGCAATGCGAAAGGGTAAGCCGGCCGCTCCGTTGTGTACCGTCAAGACTTTCTGGGTGCCGTCGCCCAGCGTGAAGGTAAACTCATTGGAATCCCCTGATATTTGGCTGACTTTAGTCTGCTCCGCTGCAGTCACTCCGTTCCCGTTTCGGACGGATAAGTCTGCAGTGATTCCGTCTGTTGTCGTAAGTCTCCATATATTTTCGCCGAGAGATTCAGAAGAAGTCTGTATCTGCTGCACACTTTCCACGCCGTCACCCCTGTATCCCTGAGGCCCGCGGCTTCCGTTTTTTATATGATATTCAGCTGTTTGTCCGTTTGACAGAGTAACTTTAATTACATTATCAGATTCATCTGTCTGTCCGGTCTGTGTCTGTTCAACATTAGAAATAAACACCAGCAGCTTGCCTATGGTCTGCAATGTGACACGGCTTGTTATGCCGTCCTTCTGAACAAGCAGTTCGTTCCCGTATGCGACGGCCTGTACCTGTGTCAGGTCGCCTATCGTAAGGTATCCTTCATCCGTTGCCATGATCGCTCCTTTAAAAAAAATATTGTTTTTATTATAATTTGCGCATTTTCTGCTTGATATATATATTTTTTTGATGTAAATTGATTTTAATAATAGATTTCTGGAGGTGATTTATGAAAAAACTGAATATTCTTTTTGCGGCGCTGCTGTCTATTCTGTTTGTTTCTTGTGACTTAGCTCATATCGAAGCATACTATATTGAAAGCGATACAATGTATGATATACCTGTAACTTATAATGGTACAATTTATAAAGTAAATAAAAACACTCCTTTATTTATTGGAGATGTTTCTTCTGAGCCAGAATTTGATGAGACATTCATAGATGTAGATTTTATTGGACCGAGAAGACATAATGATGTTTTATGTTATACTTATACACTTAGCGAAAATAGATCGAAATATGATTCCAATGCAATGTTTAATTATAAATTCATAAATAATTCTGAAAAAGATATTCTTATAAAATATGAAGGCCAAGTAATAATAGATAAACTTTCAAAAAACTCCATAACAACAAAGAAATTAAAAGGTCTGAATAAATTGAATATTTTGTATTATGTAAATAACATGTTAAACATAGAGCTTCAACCAAGAATAGAAAAATCTTTTGAAAATGATTTTGTAATATGTAATATTTATTAAAGAAACAAGGGCTTGGGAATTCTCATGCCCTTGTTTTTATTACCATTTATCTTTATAACTTGTATAAAAACACGATTTCATTATAAACCAAGGAAGCAAATTATTAGTTATGTTTGTGTAAACTCCAATTGAAGCGTATGAAGTAGTATCATAAGATGCCTTTACCTTTACAACATCACCAGGTCTTATAGATACTGTGCATTGATATTCTTCTGGATCACCTGATTTATCAAAGGCTAAAACTCTTTTATCATTTATATATATACCATCTCCTTTTCCATAGATTCCTCCAGAAGCGTGATGTGCCTCACCCTTTAAAAGATATGTACCCTCAAACGGACAAAAAAATTCTTCTGACCATATGTGATTAGATAGATACGAACATTTAATATTAGCTACAAAGATAGATCCTTTTTCTATTTTCGGAAATTGAATATTAGAAGCATTTACTGTTTTTACAAAAATATTTCCACGAGCAGTTATATCATTAAATTCACTTGATCCATCTGCATTAATTTTAAATCCAGATTTTCCGCTTTCATAATTACTGCTTTTTATAACTCCGCCTTCTGTCAACGTGATGACTTTCGTCTGAAGCTCATTGATCACTGCTTCCATGGCGAACAGCTTCTTGGCGAACACGGTCTGGAAATATCCGTCACTGCTGCCTCCCATGACGTCAATCATGTCGGTGAGGGCGGTGAGAAGCTGTGTATTATATGCAGAATCATTTGCA
>JAZLIK010000043.1:0-20898 GCA_045617345.1 Lachnospiraceae bacterium
TTTTACTTTATAGGACGTAATTTTCCTATAAAGCAAGAAAACCCACCGCCAATGAGCAGTGGGTACTCTAATATACTTATACAATTATATTCTTATATACTTATATACTTATATACTTAAATACTTATATACTTATACTCTTATACTCTTATGCACTTATACTCTTATGCACTTATGCGCTAATACTCTAATACTCTTTTGCTCTTATAAATAACCCGTTTCGCGTACATGAATTTCAATCACTTGTATGCAAATTTTTATGAATCTTTCTCATCCTGTCTCAAGCAGGACAATGTTTATTATTAATGATTGAAGAGTTATTCAACAGACACGATATAATAGTACACAGGCTGGTCTCCGGCATGAACTTCAACATCAACCATATCATACTTTTCCGAAATGGCATCCGCAATCTTCTGTGCCTCTTCCTCAGAACCGTCTACACCGTAATAGATGCTGACAAGCTCGCTTTCATCATCAATCATTGTCTCGAGAAGCTCGGTGCTGACAGCCACAACATCACTGCCCGTTGACTTTATGGAATGATCGTCAATTCCCATAAAATCGCCCATCTTAATCTCAAGACCATCTATCTTTGTGTCACGAACCGAATAAGTAATCTGACCTGTCTTTATGTTGGCCATTGACTCGGTCATCGCAGCTTCATTCTCTTCCGGTGTCCTTCCGTTGAGGAAATTAATCATGGCTGTAATTCCCTGAGGTACGGTCTTTGAAGGAATAACGACAACATTTCTGTCCTCGGTAAGTTCCTTCGCCTGTTCAGCCGCAAGAATGATATTCTTGTTGTTCGGAAGAATGAAAATATTCTTTGCATCAACAGCCTCAATTGCATTCAGCATATCTTCGGTGCTGGGATTCATGGTCTGACCGCCTTCGATGAGGTAATCAACGCCAAGTCCGCGGAAAATCTCATTAATTCCGTCACCCACAGATACTGCTACGAAAGCATTTTCTTTTGAAGGTTCAGGATTCTTGATCTGCTCATCGGGTATGTCCATCAGGCGCTTAATAACCGACGGAGCACCATTCTGTGAACCGGAATTCTTACCGGATGCATCGGCCTTTTCATCACCGTCGACTGAATTATTACCGGATGCTTTGGCCTTATCATCACCTGAAGCACCGGCAGCTTCATTCACTGATGATATGCCCGCACCATCCTTCGAATCTCCGTTTGAAGAACTATTCCCGGCTTCTGACGATGTACCCGCTTTTGCTTTCTCTGCCTCGAGATTCAGCTTCTCATTATGCTCCTCACGCATGTTGTCAATCTTCATTCTTGAAAGCTGACCATACTTAAGTGCACGCTGAATGGCAAGTCCGGGATCATTTGTATGAACATGGATTTTAACCACATCATCATCCGCAACACATACTATGGAATCACCGATTGATTCAAGATAAGCTTTAAACTTCTCTTCATCCTTCTCGGTAAATTCTTTCTCAAGTAAAATAATAAACTCAGTACAGTAACCGAACTTTATGTCAGAGGTAGAAATGTTCTCGGAGCTGACTGTTCTAGGTGCAGCCGAAGTACCTTCAGACTTTTTCTGTGCAGCTGAGGTATCTACATTCTTGCCGCAAAGAACATCATACGCTCCCTTAAGAGTCTCGAGCAGACCACGTCCGCCTGAGTCAACGACTCCTGCCTCTTTCAGTACAGGAAGGAGCTCGGGTGTATAATCGAGAACCTCCTGCATGGTATCGAGAACCTTTTTGAAAAATACGCAAAGATCGGAAGTAGAACCAAGAAGCTCTGCAGCTCTGTCCGCACCACTGCGGGCAACGGTAAGAATCGTACCTTCCTTCGGCTTCATAACGGCCTTATAAGCAGTTTCAACACCTCTCTGGAAAGCATTTACCGCTACATCCACATCAATATATTTTTCATCCTTAATGACTTTTGTAAAACCACGAATAAGCTGTGACAGAATAACACCCGAATTTCCTCTGGCGCCTCTCAGCGAACCGCTCGATATGGCCTTTGCCAAATCCTCCATGGAAGGATTGTCATCAAGCTTGTTTACTTCATTAACAGCCGACATGATGGTCATCGACATATTGGTACCTGTATCTCCGTCAGGAACAGGGAATACATTAAGTTCGTTAATTATCTCTTTTTTTGATTCAAGAGCTGACGCAGCACCAATAAACATCTTCTTCAAAAGTGCGGCATCGATTTTCTTTACTGTCAATTTAAGTTCCTCCTATCAGTCGATGACTCTGACGCCTTCAACAAAGATATTAATCTGTTTTACCTTAAGACCTGTGAACTCCTCTACCTTATACTGAACGTTCTCCATAAGATTCTGGCATACGGAAGGAATATTCACGCCATACGACACGATAATATGCATATTTATAACAATCTGATTATCTTCAACCTTAGCACTGACGCCTTTGCTCAAATTTTCAACCTTGAGAAGCTTTGCAAGACCGTCCTTGACACTGATAGCAGCCATACCGACAACACCGAAGCATTCAACAGCCGAAGCACCTGCACACTTTGCTATCACATCATTGCTTACCAAAACATCACCAAGTCCGGTATCTAATGATCCGCCCATAAATCCTCCAATCCGCCATAAAAAATGGCACATATATAGATTATTATACAATAAGCCTTAATCATAATCAAGATATTTTTTGTGTACATAGTTACTATTGTTACTATGAATGTGTTTAGACAGGCTGTAAATAGTAACTACTATTATTTTTCGACTATAATGTGTTTTGGACAGACTGTGAATAATAACTACTATTATTTTTCGATTATGGATGCCGGACAAAACACATGATGGATGGAGGAATCTGTGATCCTATATATAGTACACGTAATTATTTTTTCTGGGAATCGGAGCATTTACAGGCTTTGCTGCATATCCAAGAACAAGATGTCCGATGCCTTCATAATCACCAACAATCCCCAGACTTTGTAAAATCTCTTTTCCTTCTGCAGAATCAAATTCTTCCTTTGCACGATGAATCCAACAGCTTGCTACACCAAGTGCTTCAGCGGCATTCATCATATTACCCATTACAAGACTTCCGTCATATAAATAAGTTCCAACAGATTTGTCCGCGAGCACTATCAAAAGCTCAGGTGCACCATAAAACGGATCAAATTCCGCTCCCTGTCCCATAACCGCAGCATTCATTTTTGAAAGCCTGTCTCTCATGCTTTTGTCTGTAACAGCAATAATTATCGGTGACTGCTTTCCCATACCCGTGGCTGCATATGTACCTGCCTTTATTATCTCCTGAAGCTTTTCATCTTCAATTAATTCAGGGCGATAAGCCCTACAGCTTCTTCGTGTTTCCAATACTTTTAAAGTTTCATTCATTTAATAAACCTCCGTTATGATAATAGGGAGTCCCAAAGGACTCCCTATAACTGTAATGCTGATATCGAATTCTATCAGAATCAGCAGACTGTTTCTGATAAATTCAACTTAGAACCGAAAACTTATGCCCAAGGATTCTCTGTAGGATAAGGAAGGTTCTTAGGCTGATTGTAAGCGATGTCCTGTACTCCAAGGAACTTGAATACTTCGAAGAGAAGCTTTCCGTAGTGACCGAAAGCAACTGCTCCGTGATGAGGATATCTCTTCTGAACAAGTACATGACGATAGAAACGACCCATCTCGTTGATAGCGAAGATACCGATTCCACCGAATGACTGTGTCTTAACATCAAGGATTTCGCCCTCTGCGATGTATGAACGAAGGATTCCGTCGCTGTCGCACTGGAGACGATAGAATGTGATATCGCTTGCTGCGATGTCGCCTTCAAGAGTACCACGTGAGATATCAGGCTCTGAACCTGCGGGCTCAAGTACTCTGTGCTGGATAAGCTGATACTTAACAGCACGGTCAGCACACATCTTGCATGAAGGTGTATTTCCGCAATGGAAGCCCATGAATGTGTCTGTAAGCTCGTAGTTGTACTTGCCCTTGATATCTGCATCGTAGATATATCCGGGAACTGAGTTGTTGATGTCAAGAAGTGTAACAGCATCATTTGAAATACATGCACCGATGTACTCTGATACAGCACCGTAGATATCAACTTCACATGCAACGGGAATTCCGTGTGCAGCAAGACGGCTGTTTACATAGCAGGGCTCGAAGCCAAACTGTGAAGGGAATGCAGGCCAGCACTTGTCAGCAAATACAACGTACTTGCGTGCGCCCTTGTGGTTCTCTGCCCAGTCAAGAAGTGTAAGCTCGAACTGTGCCATACGGGCATTGAGGTCCTCGTAATACTTGCCCTCACCCATCTCAGCCTTCATATCCTCGCAAATTTCAGGGATACGGGGATCATTAGCATGCTCCTTGTATGAAACAAGAAGGTCAAGCTCTGAGTTCTCTTCAATCTCGATACCGAGCTCATAGAGACCCTTGATAGGAGCGTTACATGCAAAGAAGTCCTGAGGTCTGGGACCAAAGGTAATAACCTTCAGGTTCTTAACACCGATGACAGCACGTGCAACAGGAACGAAATCAGCAATCATCTTTGCGATTTCATCAGCTGTTCCAACAGGATACTCAGGGATATATCCCTTAAGATGACGCATACCAAGGTTATATGAGCAGTTAAGCATTCCGCAGTAAGCATCGCCACGTCCGTTGATCATATCGCCGTCGCCTTCAGCAGCAGCTACGAACATGCAGGGACCGTCAAAGTTCTTTGCAATAAGTGTCTCAGGTGTCTCAGGACCGAAGTTTCCAAGGAAAACAACGAGTGCATTGCACTCTGCAGCCTTTACATCCTCAACAGCCTTAAGCATATCCTTCTCGTTCTCAACTGTTACCTTGCACTCATACATATCGCCCTTGAAAGCAGCCTTGATAGCAGCACGTCTCTTCTCTGACAGAGCGATGGGGAAACAGTCACGGCTAACAGCGATGATTCCGAGCTTCACGTCAGGAATGTTCTTGATTTTCTTTAAATCGATCATTTCAAAATCTCCTTTTATTATTTTTTAGGTTCGGATGGTTCCACCCTACCTTATATGTTAAGCCGGGCGGCTAACATTCAGTAAATTTCGTTATTATTCACAATCCGGCCAGATCGCATTCGTATAAGTCAATGATATTTGCAATCCGCTTAGCTGCTTGCTCATATAAAAGCGGCACTGCGTGCCTTTTATAAATATCTTTTTTATGCAGACAAATCTGACGAATAATAACTTACTTATGATGCTTGTACCTTATCATTTGATGTCGGCATATACATCCTTCAATGCAGGATACATCTTTACAAACTTCTGATACTGAGCCTCATATCTTGCAGCGATTTCAGGATCGGGTTCAACTGTATCGATAACCTTCACCAGCTTTTCCGCAGCCTCTTCAACTGACTTATACTCACCGCATGCAACAGCAGCAAGCATAGCTCCGCCGTATCCGGGACCTTCTTCGGATTCGATAACGTCAACCTTAAGATTCATAACATTTGCAATAATCTTCTTCCAAAGAGGAGATTTAGCACCGCCGCCGCAAATCTTGGTACGCTCAAGCTTGATGCCAAGCTTTCTGGCAACTTCAACAGAATCACGAAGACCGAAAGCAACACCCTCAAGGATAGCCTGTGTCATATCTGTTCTGGTTGAATCCATTGACATGCCGATAAATGCAGCACGTGCATCAGGATTGTTATGGGGTGAACGCTCACCCATCAGGTAAGGAAGATAGAATACATGATTTCTGCCGAGCATATCATCAGTAATGCCCTTCTGCTCATCGGCATAAGCCTTTGTGGCAAGGATTTCATCCATCCACCACTTATTGCAGGAAGCAGCCGAAAGCATGCAGCCCATCAGATGGAAACTGCCGTCAGCATGGTCAAAAAGATGAATTGCGGGATTCTCATTCTTTTCAAACTTCTTGCTTGAAATGAAAACTGTTCCGCTTGTACCAAGGCTGATGTTACACTTTCCGTCGCCAACTGTGCCTGTTCCTACAGCAGCTGCTGCATTATCACCTGCACCGGCTACAATCTTTACATCGGTACTGAAACCAAGTTCAGCGGCGATATCTGCCTTCAGTGTACCAACTACCTCATAGCTCTCGAAAAGCTTGGGCATCTGAGCCTCAGTAACGCCACAGATATCAAGCATTTCCTTTGACCATGTACGATTCTTAACGTCAAGAAGAAGCATTCCCGAAGCATCTGAAACATCTGTACAGAAGGTTCCCGAAAGCTTGTAAGCCAGGAAATCCTTGGGAAGCATAATCTTTGCAATCTTTGCAAAATTCTCGGGCTCGTTGGCCTTTACCCAAAGAATCTTGGGAGCTGTAAAGCCGGCGAAAGCAATATTTGCGGTAAGCTCTACGAGCTTGTCTTTTCCGATAACATTGTTCAGGTAATCCGTCTCCTTCTGAGTACGTCCGTCATTCCAGAGAATTGCAGGTCTGATAACATTGTCATCCTTGTCGAGAATAACAAGTCCGTGCATCTGTCCGCCAAAGCTGATACCTGCCACCTGTGACTTGTCACATTCCGCAGTAAGCTCCTTAATTCCCGCAATTACATTTGTCCACCAGTCTTCAGGCTTCTGCTCGGACCAGCCGGGATTGGGGAAATACAAAGGATACTCTTTTGATACTATTTTCTGAATCTTGCCGTTGCCTTCCATCAGAAGAAGCTTAACGGCAGATGTACCTAAATCTACGCCAATATAAAGCATTTCAAATCCTCACTTATAAATTATAAATTATTTCGGTGTTGAAAAAACGACACCCTTTGAAAAACGCAAATCCGATGTGCCGACCTGCATTTCAAAATTACAAAGTAATGTTCTCACCCTTTAAGCCGATAAATGCGCGGGGTGCCTGATTGCCGTCAGCATGAGCGATGAGCCACTTATTCTCAGCCATGAGAAGTCTGTCCTCAGCGGTTCTGTTCGGGAAATCCTTGATGTCTGCATTTGTACCCTTGGGAAGAATAACTATTCCTCTGAAGCCCTGGGGCTCGCCGTTGCAGGGTGCATAATGAAGTGTGGTGCCGTACATCTCTACGGCTACACCTGCGGGAACCTTATATGCCTCAATAAGTGATGTATCATATGTAAAATCATCCTGAATATCACGCTGATCGCCTATAAGAAGAATCATATCGTAAAGTGCAATATTGATTTCAGAACATCTGTGATACTCAACAGCATTAAGCTTATTGTTGTTGCCGTTGCAGTAACCGACCTGAATGGGAAGTCCGCCGTAGAAGCTGTCCTGGAACTCCTTCGCTGTCTTTGTAGCTTCAAGATCAGCATCACCTGCTACATAAACCACGTCATCTGCGGGCATGGGCTTTGTTGCAAGAACATCAAGAAGCTCTTTGCAGTCAATGCCTTCAACTACTTTTCCGTACTTTTTGAAATCTTTGTCAAAAACACTCTTAATAACCATTTTTAATCTCCCTTCAACTATTAAACGACTGAAATCTAAAACCCACTCAGCCCATTTAGTTTATTTTACATTTTTTTTCAAAAATGTTCAAGAATATTTTGAAATAAAAATGTTCAATTATTGCTGTTTAAGGCCTATCAAATATTGCTTTTGTCACGTTAACGTTCAGCGTCTGTCCCAAACCGCTCAGAAGCTCTGTATGCTACACTGTCTGTCGCTGCTTCGTATTGGAAATGCTTATTTCATGCGTATTGATAATTCAACCCTTTCACATGGGTTTCATGATTCAGCGCACATTTCAAGCAGCCAACACTATATATCAGGCTCTCGATGTTTTTCCGACAGCCAAAACTACTTATCAAGCTCACGCAGCATTTCCGATACGCTTTTTCCGTATACCGGATGAACAAAAAACGGAGCAATTTCATTTAAGGGTTCAAGCACAAATCTTCTGTTTTTCATATCTGCATGAGGCACTGTAAGCTTCTCCGTGCAGATAATCTCACGGTCATAGAACAGAATATCGAGGTCGAGTGTTCTGGGTCCCCAGTGTACCAGACGTTCTCTGCCCGCTTCGGCTTCAATCTCATTCAGCTTTTTTAAAAGCCGCATCGGGCTGTAAAACGTTCTGATATGCGCGCATCCGTTAAGAAAATCATCCTGTTCAACTCCACCGTAAGGCTTTGTCTTAATAAGCGTGGATGCCTTTATCAGGCGACATCCTTTATCGGAATCAAGCTTCTGAAGGGCTTCGTTAATAAGCCTTTCACTGTCTCCCATATTTGAACCTGTAGCAATGAATGCATCATGCCAGAACCTGGTAACTTCAACTGAAACAGTTTCCAGCGGCAGCTTCACGGGAGCCCACGGCTTTTCAACAACTACTCTGCACCCGTCAATAGGGAAATTAAGCAGCAGCTCCTCTGCTATTTCTTCCACAAGCCTTTCAATCAGTTTGAATGTAGTCCGCTCGGTAACCGATTTTATAACCTCCGCGGCACGACCGTAATGAACTGATTTTGTCAGATCGTCCGTTTCGCCTGCCGCCTCGAGTGACAGATAAAGGTCTGCAGAAACCACAAATTTCTGACCAAGAACATTTTCTTCCGCAAAAACACCATGATTTGCAAATATTTCAAGTTTCTGAATATGTATTACGTCCATTTATATGCCTCCGTTTGCGGGTAAAGACACCGTTCTCCGGTTACTGTTCTCCGGTTACTGTTCGCAGTACCTTTGAAGTATCGCTTCATACGTGGTTATTATTTCGCATTAATCCCTTTGAAGTATCGCTTCATACGTGGTTATTATTTCGCATTAATTTCTTTGAAGTATCGCTTCATACATTTTTATAAATCGCACATTTTCTTTCACATCATGAACTCTGACGAAAGCATAACCTGCATTAACGGCCGCGGCGGTTGTTGCAAGTGTACCCTCAAGTCTTTCGTTCGAAGGCAGTCCCGTCACAGCCCCAATGACAGATTTTCTGGACGCCCCGAGAAGCATGGGAAAGCCCAACGAATTAAGTTCTGACAGACGACTTAACAGCTGCAGATTTTCGGCGGGAGTTTTCCCGAATCCGATTCCGGGATCGAGTAAAATTCTGTCTGTTCCGATCCCGGCGCTACGGGCAATACACAGGCTTTCATGCAGTCCATTGTGAACGCCTTGAACAATATCTGAGTTTGAATCAGATTTATAACCGGTTGACCTGCTGTCATCGCCGAACAGATTGCAACCCTGCATCAGACAGCAGGCACATCCGCTTTCGGATATTACCCGTGCCATATCATTATGACATCCGTTAAAATTTCTCAGACCGTAAACGTCATTAATCAGTCCCGCTCCCGCACGGATTGCAGCCTCAGCCACCAATGCCTTGTATGTGTCTGCACTTACGGGAATATCAAAATGTTTCGTGATTCCCTCAATAGCGGGAATTACACGTTCAAGCTCCTCTTCTCCCGACACCGGCGTTGAACCCGGTCTGGTCGATTCGCCCCCAATATCAATAATATCAACGCCATCAAGAATCATTTTTTCGGCACGTTTGAGGACAGCATCAATCGTAACAAAGCTGCCTCCGTCGGAAAATGAATCCGGAGTAACGTTGATAATACCCATTACATATGTATGATTTTCAAAACTAAATTCTCTGTTACCTATCCGCATACAACCTCAATTCTGACCTGTTTGGATCTGACTGATTAATTTCTGTCACGGAACCCATCAATAAATTTGCCTGCACGCACACAATCATGTAATTCTGTTTACTCGCGTACTGCGTCCATTACAAGCTTCTGCATATCATAATTTTCTTTGAATTCACCTCGCGTCACAGTTGTAACGGTTTTTGAACCGGGCTTTTTTACACCTCTCATGGTCATGCATGTATGCTCTGCCTCAACCACAACCATCACACCCTTCGGTGAAAGATATTCGACAATTGCATCCGCAATCTGATTGGTCATCTGTTCCTGAATCTGAAGACGTCTGGCGTACACTTCTACAGTTCTGGCCAGCTTACTCAGACCGACGACCTTTTTATCCGGAATATAAGCAATATGCACTTTTCCAAAGAAAGGAGCCAGATGGTGCTCACACATTGAGTAGAATGAAATGTCCTTCTCAAGTACCATGTCACTTCCTTCGCAGGAAAACTGTCTGTTAAGGTGAATCGAAGCATCCTCGTCCATTCCTGACAGAATCTCCTCATACATCCTTGCTACTCTGGACGGTGTATCAAGAAGTCCCTCTCTGGAGGTATCCTCACCGACAGCCTCCAGCAAAAGCTTCACAGCTTCCTCAACCTTTTGCTTATTTACCATTACACATCAACCTCTTTCAATTTATATTCATCGTTTTCACGTCTTTAGCCTGTTTCACGTGAATTTACGTTACTATCCTCATCACCACAGATTAGTACTGCATATCCGACTTTCTGCGACGCTAACATAGTAGCACACCGATACAAAAAAATAAAGCTTTTTATTTATATTAAATTCTCTTGATTGCAGATACAATAATGACTATACTAAATATAGGGGCGGATTTTTCACGATTCGGGTACCTATATACAGCGATAGCTAAACAGGCTGATGTATCTGTTCGGCAGCAATGTCTGTACGACTGCAGCAGCTGTACGGTAGAAGAATCTGTTCGGCAGCAGTCTTTTTCCAAAAACAGCTTCTCAGTTAGCGGTAATTGTACTGTAACCGTATCTGTATGGCACTTTACTGCAGACGTAACCGATTAACCGAGAACATCCTTCCCGATATTCTGAATTAATTATTTGTGGAGTCATAAATTCTACTCCATGATTAAATAACATTTGCTATCCATAATCTGATAAGTATTTCCGCAGGCCCCAGGCAACTTTCTACCGGCAGAAATTATTACCGGACTTTGAATAACGGTCAATAAACTTATATGAAAAAAATCAGTAACAGAAACACAATACTTGTAATGATTGCCATAATTAGCGTGACAATACTTATCATCTGCATAATTCTGCTCAGCATGTATAGTATTTCAGAGTACAGCACTGAAAAGAAAACAGATGAGGTACGAAGTCTCGTCAGCAGTGAGTCCTCCGGGACCGGGAATATATATACAGACGAAGCCGTAGGTTACAGAACGGACGAGGTGCACACACAGGTTCTTGATAAATATTCGGAAGCCTACAAAAAAAATCCCGACCTTGCCGGATGGATAAAAATCGAGAATACACACATTGATTATCCGGTAATGCAGTCGCTGTATGACGAAGAGTACTATCTTCACAGGGATTTCGACGGCGAAGACTCAGACGATGGACTTCCGTTTATGGATATCCGGTGCATTCTTTCGCGTCCGAGCACAAATTATCTCATTTTCGGTCATAATATGAAAAGCGGAAACATGTTTGCCGACCTTTTAAAATACGCCGATAAAAGCTTTTATGACGAGCACCGTCAAATCAGCTTTGATACAATATATGAAGAAGGCAGCTATGAGATAATCGCCGTTTTCAGGACCCGCGTAGCCTTTCGTGATGAAAATACGTTCAGATTTTACAATTTTATAGAAGCCGATGACACGCCGGAATTTAACGATTATCTGGACAACATCAGAGCTCTTTCGCTTTACAAAATTGATACGGAAGTTGATTCATCAGACCGTCTGCTTACGCTGACCACCTGTGAATATACCGTTGAAGACGGCCGTTTTGTCGTAGTCGCGAAGAAAATTAACTGACGCTGCTTCATGCCAAATTGACAAAGCAAATCAATTCGTAAACCGTATTTGGGATTTATACGACTAATGTACCGACAAAACAAAACAATTCGTGAACCATGCTTGTGATTAATATGGCTAATGTACCGACAAAACAAATCAATTCGTGAACCATATTTTTAAATAATGCGACAAATGTATTAATGCAGCAAAAACAAATCAATTAATGCATCAGATACAGTATCAAAATAAACTAACATCAAAGGAATGAATCATGAGAAAATTAACCGGAATTTTTACAATGTCACTGGCAGTATGCCTTATCCTCTGTCTGATTTCACCGCTCGCGGCATATGCAGTACCCAACATAACCATTGACGATGATATCTACAATCTGTACGTTGACGAATATCCCGATGAAGTAACAAACGGCATATACGCCAAATTCAAAAGTACAAAAGCTAATGTTGATGATTATTACCTGAATCTCTCAACCGAAGACGCCGAAGAAACCTTTACGAAGGCTTTGAATTCAAGCGGAATACGTCTCACGGATGAGCAGCTGATTTCACCGTTTACCTCACAGCTGTGGATGATGACGGACGAGGATGATATCAAAAAATCCGATACCGTCGAAGTTCTCTGCCCTCTCCCCGACGATGCGCAGGAACATCCGAAGGACTGTGAACTTTACATGGTTACATCCGGCAAAGCCAAAACAGCAAGCTTTAATCTGGTAGTCGATTCGGACGGAATATATTATGCACAGATGAATTTCCCTTCATACACCACCTACGGATTTGTTTATAACGATCCCGAGAGCTATTCTGAAGAGCCTGAAGAACCCGAAGATCCCGACGAAGACGATTACATTGATGAAGATGATCCGGATGAAGACGATCCGGACGCAAAAAAACCGGATATCGGAGAGCCGACAGCTGAACCTACAGCCACCCCGACACCGGTTGTAACAAAGAAGCCTTCTCCTACCGAGAAGCCTGAACCTACCAAAGCATCTTCAAAGAATTCCAATAAAAAGAACGACTCGTCCAAGAAGCCTTCACCGACTTCCAAGCCTTCAAACACCGGTAATTCTTCAAAGTCAGATTCATCATCAAAAGTCAAAGACTCCATTCCCAAAACCGGTGATGATTTCCCTCTCGGTACAGTCGGAATTGTCGGTGGCGCTTCCGCAGGAGTATTTATAACAGCTTTGATTTTACTGAAAAAGAAAAAATAATTAACGGGTATCCGGCTTATCTTTTCTTCTTGTCGGGCTTTTTGGCAATTACCACCTTGACGTCACGGGATTCATACTTTCCGCGGACATTCGACATTACGGTCAGAGTAAGTTCGGTTCCGATCTTGTTGTACTTCAGAACTGTTCTCCATTCCTCCATGCTCGAAATCTCTCTGCCGTTTATATGCGTGATGATATCCCCGACATGAATATCCGTTTCGGAAGCCGGCGAATTATCCTCGATTTCAATAACATAAATACCCTTGGGCATTTTGAAGCCCTCTGCGTAAGCCGAGCTCAGATCCTTGCCTTCGATACCTATATAACCGATTTCATCCGGTGAAAGCTCCTCACGGTTCATCAAATCGTTTATAACAGGAATGGCCTTGGAAATAGGAATACAATATCCCATTCCTTCAACTGCCTCCCCGACATTTTTTGCACAGTTAATACCGATAACCTCGCCTCGGGCATTTACAAGCGGTCCTCCGCTGTTACCCGGATTAATGGCCGCATCTGTCTGAATCAGTTCAATATTACTTTCATTATCTTCGGTTTTTCTGTTGACAGCACTGATATACCCTACTGTAATTGACTGTCCTGTACCAAGTGCGTTACCTATAGCCATAGCCAGGCTTCCTACAGGAAGGTCATCCGAGCTTCCAAGCGTGGCAATGCGGATTTTCTTTATGGTATCGGCATCAACATCATACAGATCAATTGATAGAACCGCGATATCATAATAAGGATCGGTTCCCTTTACTGCGGCGTTTGCATATTTTCCATCAAGAAACGTAACAGTAACACTGTTGCTGTCTTCGACCACATGATTGTTTGTAACGACCAGAATTTCCTTGTAGTTCTGTCCGATAATAAATCCTGTTCCGGAGGATTTTGCGTTTCGTTTGGTTCCGTATCCGAAGAAATCATATTCGGTAACCTGGGTCATACACTCAATCGAAACCACGGAAGGCATGATATTTCCGGCAATTGCCGATAAATCACTTGAAGTGACCGGCGTTACATCATCATCTACTGTTGTATTTGACAGCATATTTTCCGGTGTGGCACTTTCTTCATTCCCGGCAGTCATATTTTCGCCTTCTATGTCCGCATCAAAAACACTTTCATTCGTATCATATTTGAAATACCTGATGGTGCAGAAAATACATCCGCCGAGAAGACCGGCTGCAACAGCCATCAGAAACACTCTGATAATCTTCTTTAAAGCACCCCTGCTCTTTTTCTTTTCTTTCTGTTCATTGCTCTCTGTATCACTCATAGTAAAACCACCTTTTAGTTTTTTGAACCGTTAAGCCGGCGTAAATTCGCACCGGACAGACTGTAATCATCCCATAAAAGAACCTGTTGGAAAGACTGTAAACGGCAAATGCTCACAGGACAGACTGTAAGCAGTAAATGCATGAAAGTCTGAAACATAAACGGTTTCTTTTTTATTGTTACTATTCACCGTCCGTCAAAAAATGCATAAAGCACGTCGAAAAATCAGTGGTGAGTAGTAACTTTTCATTTCATTCACAAGTCTACATTCAATTTGTGAAGCAATTGTGATGAAATTAAGAAAAAACATTGTTGATGTGTTTCTTGCGCGTCGTTTGTCCAAAGCACAACCGTCATACAGTCCGTACTCTGCTTCACAGATTAATACCTGCGTGTGTGAACAAGAAAGCATGTCGCTTGCGACATGCTGCGCCGCTTTTGCGTCGCGTCAGCGACAAATTTCCGCTGCAAAAGCGTGCGCATCCTCGCGGAGCGTTTTTTACTTTATAGGACGCAATTTCCTATAAAGTAAAAAAAGTCTGACTGCATATCAGTCAGGTCTAATGGATGCGATTAATTCCGAACTGCTAATAGTAACGCACCTGTAAGTAAACTTCCGGCTTGTATTGCATTGTGGTTCTAAATCATATATAATAATTACGGCGTCAAAAGAACTGACGCCTAATGATACAAGCATTAATTGAACGTTTTTCCCGTCAAAACCGGCGGCATTAGAAAATGTCTGTATGACATAAAAAAACCGGAATTATTATTACTGTTCACTGTCCGGCAAAAACATTCATAAAGCGCGCCGCAAAAGAATAACAGCGAATTTACTCTGTCTGTCCGTTTTCTGTTCATATCGGAGGTGAGACCATGAATAAAAAAACAATTATAATAATCATTTGTATCGCCGTTCCAATAATCGCCGTAGCAGTTCTGGCAGCAACAGGATTCTTCAAAAGTGAAGTCAAACTGAGTACTCCATACAGCGTCGGAAACACAGCAGGCAATCTCTACAACAACGGTTTTTTCTGTGAGAACGGTAAATACATTTACTTTGCCAATCCGTATGATGAATACACTCTTTACCGTACAGATTTATCCATGACCAAATTTGAAAAGATTTCAAACGACAGTATGCGGTACATAAACTGTGACAGCAATTATATTTATTACTGTCGTACCAACAATCTGAAAAAAAGCAATGCGACCAGCCCTTTTAAGCTGTTCAGTACAGGACTTTACAGAATTAAGCATGACGGTTCGGATATGACAGATATCATAACCAATCCTGTAGGCTGCATTCTGAACTTCAACAACAAACTGTATTTTCAGAACGGTGAAAAGAACAAAGACATTACCATATGCAGCATCGGTATTGACGGCGAGAACCTTACAAAAATCCTGACAGACGATTGTCTGGTGGCCTCTGCTCACGGAGACAATATCTATTTTGCGGATCTTCTGACCAGCCACAGCATCCGGCAAATCGGTCCCAACGACAATCTGTCGCAGCTGTCCGGCTCAGGTGCATACCTTCCGATTGCTACCGACCGCGGTGTCACCTATATAAACACAGCCGATAAATACTCGATATACCTTGACAATTATGAATTTAACAATCCTCAAAAAATCATTCAGGGGCCTGTCTCTTCATACAATTTTGCCGCTGACGACAGATTACTGTTCTTTCAGCTCGATGACGGAGATGCCAGCGGAATCAAGGTTTACGATTTCGACACGATGCAGACTACCGATATTTATCCGGGTAATTTCCGTTTCATAAATGTTGCCGGTGATTTTTGCTTCTTCTTCCAGTTTGAAAATGATATGTGTTATGCATACAATTATAAATCAGGTGCGCTGTTTCTCTTTCAGCCGCCGATACTTAAATAGTTGCTGCATATAAACATTCAACATTAACTTTTTTCCAAATCAATATAACAATTTCATCGGTTAATTCCGCAGACTTTTCCACATCGTTATTTTGATTTTCCCGACTGAGGCGGCAATTTCCCCGATCAATATAATAATTTTTACCGGTCAAAAATACAGACTTTTTCACATCGTTATTTTGATTTTTCCGACTGAGGCGGCAATTTTTGAATATAAACACAGATTTATAAATATACGGAGGAATATATTTCATGACTAAAAAAACAAAAGAATATATCCTGATTGTCTTTCTGATAATTGTACTGATAGTCTGGATAATCTTTCTTTCCAAAGATGACAAAACATCAACATCCGGCAGTTATGAGACAGACACCGAACAGACAGGCAGCGAACCTTTTTCCGGTATACCGACAAATACTGCCGTCACACCTACTCCGGTACCTTCACCAACACCGGTACCCACATCGACACCTACTCCTGCTCCCACGCCCACAGCAACACCTGTACCTGTGGCCGCTATTACCTTCGATTATTGTGTATCTGCCGCAGCCGAAGATTTGAATATCTATAACGGTCCAAGCACAGATTACAGCATTTGCGGAACCATGAAAGCCAACACTCCCGTTTTCATCACAGAAAGAGGTCAGGAGTGGTTAAAAATCAAGACTGAAGATATAACGGGTTTTGTACCGATTTCGGAAGTACTTCTTGATAACAATGCTGTTGAATATCTCCGTAATGCCGGTGGCTTAAAGCTGGAAATAACAGCAAATGACGTAAATATCAGAAGCGAGGCAAATACACAGTGTGACATAGCCGGAAAAGCTCCGTTAGCTTCGTCATACGATTATATCCCCGAACAGGACACCTCTGATTTTTATGCCATCAGGTATAATGATTCAACCTGCTTTATTTCAAAACAGTTTGGCAAGCCTGTTCTCGGGAACAGATAATGCACGTTATCATTTTCACAGACCTTTAGCTTCTTTTGCAGTGATTCCGTTGTCACCAAGAGGAATCCGGTGATCAAGACCGACAAACTTTCCGTTTTCGGTCCAGAGTACCTCTTTCACAAAGTTGTACTTTGCCGTATCCCACGTATTAAAATCGTCCAGAAGAAGTCCTCCCGTATCCCCCGAATTTGCATTAAGACACCAGAAGGTATGATTCAGATGATAGTTCTTTATCAGCTTTCTCATATACGTCATCCAGGTGATATTCGGTTCGGTCATGAAGCCTCCCCATTCACCGATAAGAAGCGGCGCTGTTTCTTTTTCATAGATATAAAACCAGTTATCGTGCCAGCAGTCTTTCATCAGACTGTCATAGTTATATTCTCCCTCAAACCACGGCTGTTCAAACACGGTCGGTCCGTAATCATGCGGCGAATACACAAGCTTGTTTTGATATTTTCCAAGATTAATCGGAAAATCCGCCACAGCTCTGAGATTTCCTCCCCACCAGCTGAAATAGTACTCCTTGTCATTAGTCGAGTGATAATCGGAATTATTCTTTAAATCCATAGGATAAATCTCAGTTCCCTCAACCATTATCAGTACATTGGGGTTAATCTTCAATATCTTTGCCGCAGCTGTTTCCGCTACATACTTCCAGTTGTTATTTTTCTTTGAATCATTCCAGACAGCCGCCCCGTCGCCCTCATACGGCTTACCGTGAGGCTCATTTTTCAGGTCAAAAGCAATTATTGTATCATTATTTTTGTATCTCTCGGCCATCCACTCCAATGCAAGATAATAGTCATTTATAGAAACCTTATCCGTATACCAGAGATTTACATTATGTCCCGACGCATTGGTTTCTGCAGAATGAATATCAGGCATAACCTTGATTCCGTTGGCTTCAGCCAGACTGAGAAAATAATCCCAAATTTCAAGACTGTTCATATCATTAAGTTCCGGGTTGAGCGCATTATTATAATTTGCCCTCGGATACTCTCCCGCAGCCCACTGATTTATCAGCTCCGCAGAAATAGGAACTCTTATCAGATTAAATCCATGATCGGCAATAGCCTTAACAGTCGGTACAAGCTTGCTGTTCCAAAGACCGTCAAATGTATTTGTCCCCGTATTATATCCAAACCAGTTAAGTCCGGTAAGCCACACCTGTTTATTATCCTTGTCAAGTATTTTATTACCGTCCGTATGAAGCCAGTCGTCGCCCTGAACCGCTTTATCACTGCGTTTCAAAAGCTCGGCAGTATTTATTCCCCCGTTGTCGGATTTATCGGCACCTCCGCCGTTTCCTCCCGAAGTATCGCCGTTTGAATCTCCGCTGCCTGATTTGCCATTATTTGAATTTTGTGTGCCGGAGCCGTTATTCACAGGATTGTTGTTCTGATTATTCTGATCAACATTACCCGACTTAATAATCATTTTCTCTCCGTTCAGCGTTGCTGACTTTATATTCACTTTTGCTGTTTTTACGCCAAGATTGCAGCCGATTACTATTGTTCCGTTCGCATATATATCTGCGTTATAGCCTGCATCCTTTATCGTCATTTTATCGCCCGCTATCGTATAAGTTCCGTTCCAGCCGTCTACGTTGTCCAGCCCCTCAATTTCAAGTACCACGGTCCAACCGCTGATTGTCTTTGCAGATCCGTTTGAAACACCAAACTGCATGCCAAACATATTTACACTGCCTGCCACCCATGAATTGTCCGTTTTGTAAGTAAGAATATGGTCTTTCTCTTTCATGTCCCCGTCCGTACCATCTGAAGTATTCTTCCCCGCAGCTGTTCCGTCTGTTGTGTTTTTACCGGCATCCGTTCCGTCCGAACTGTTCTTCCCTGCAGTTGTTCCGTCTGTTGTGTTTTTACCGGCATCCGTTCCGTCTGCAATATCATTGGAACCATCAGATTCATTATTGAATTCTGTTCCGATAATGTCACTATCCGAAGCTGAACCGGTTACATTATTTGTACTGTCACTGTCTGAAATTACACTGCTCCCGCTATCCGAACCGACACTGTTTTCCGAACCGACACTGCTTTCCGAACCGCCTGCATTATTTCCGCTTGCATCACTGTATGACGAAATATTGCCTGAATCTGTATTGGATTTATTATCGTTTGCATTACCATCTGATTTAGCTGTATCGGATAAAGGCGTTACATTTTTATCCTCCGAATTGTACTCGGTATTTGATACACCGTCATCACTCCCCGAAATAACCACTCCTATAATAATTCCCACTATAAGAATAGCCGCTAAAACTCCCGCATAAATCAAAATACTTTTTTTGCTCATACAAATAACCCGTCTTTCTGTAAATGATATGACTATGGCGTCAAAAAAGCCGACGCCTAAAGATACGCGCATTTCTTCGATTCTATTCACAGTCTGTCCAAAACGCATTCATAAGCCCGCTTCTTAACCCGTTATTCAGTGATTCACAGTCTGTCCAAAACCTAACACATAATTTATTCTTCAGGTATCTCAAACTCGAGCATTCGAAACGATTCAAGTGACATATCCATAAATCCGCCACGCGACTCAGACTCCTTCACCAGAGGATTGATCTTTTCCAAACCGGTCCTGTAATACTCTTTGGCCGAATGTGTATCTCCTACAGCAAGACAATATCGTACAAAATTGTCATATGCCAACATAAGTTTACGGAGAGTATCCGTTGTCCCAACTTCCAGATTCACACTTTCTGTCAGTGCAAGACTTCGTAAATAATAATTCCCGGCTTCTTCAAGGTCACCGTCATCATAGCTCATTTTACCAAGTTTTTCATAAAAAGACGCCAAAACAAGCTGTGCTTCCGCCGTATTCGTCTCAAACTTTCCGGAGTCACCCGTTACGGACTCTTCAACTTTCTCATCATTTCTATTGATTTCCGACATAATTTACCCCTGTTAACACATTTTATCGATGGTTTTCAAGCAGACAAACAGCCTGAGAAGAAATTCCCTCTCCGGTTCCTGTAAAACCAAGACCTTCCTCGGTAGTAGCCTTTATATTAACTCTTCCGACATCAATTTCAAGAACATCAGCTATATTCCTTCGCATAATCCCGATATACGGAGCCATCTTCGGACGCTGTGCTATTATCGTTGCATCAATATTTCCGATACTAAACCCATCTTTTTCAATGATATTTTTGACTTCCTTTAAAAGAATAAGGCTTGAGATTCCCTCATACCTGACGTCATTGTCGGGAAAATGTCTCCCGATATCGCCTTCGGCAGCCGCGCCGAGTATTGCATCCATAATGGCATGTACTAGCACATCGGCATCAGAGTGTCCCAGAAGTCCCTTTTCATAAGGAATCTCAACTCCGCCCAATATAAGTTTTCTGTCCTCAGTTAATCTGTGAACATCATATCCCATTCCAACTCGCATAAGTAATCCCCCTTTGTGAATGATGATAATCAGTTGCCATTCACAGTCTGTACAAAACACATTCATAGTCGAATAATAATATCCGTAATTCTGAGAGCAAGCTCTCGGCATACTTTTTTATTGCCCGAACTGTAAATAGTAACGATAATCATACTCTATACCATACAGGAAATTTTATCAAGTAAATATAGATATAATCGTCAAAATTCGTCAAGCTTGCTTGAAAGAAATATAATGTACTTTTAAGACGCCCAAAACATTAAAAAGTAGCTATTTTTCGAAGAAAAATGAGCAGATTTTGAATGTTTTTAGCATTTAGACACAATCATTTAGGCTTTTACCGATATGATATCGCTTGATACTTTCATTCTGTTACAACCATTGTCGGCTCAAATCCCAGCTTTTTAAGAATCTCGAGATCCTTACGGCGTGTGTTTTTGAGATTCCAGCTGTTTCCACG
>JAZLIK010000044.1:0-15333 GCA_045617345.1 Lachnospiraceae bacterium
CCGACTGTGAATAGTAACTTTTTTAACAATTTTTCCGATACAAGCGGTAATAGAATGATATTACATAGTAATGGCATAATTTGTTATAAATCATGCAAAAAATATATGCAATTTTAAAAACATAAATATGTAAAAAATGCAAAAAAATCGGCAGGATCTGCATAGTAATACAATATTACGGATATAATATATGTTGAAATAAGCGCATATATCGATTATAATAGCCTAAAAGGCTTTTTCGGAGGGGAGAGTTTATGAAAAAGAGTAAAGAAGGGGCAAATCAGGAGATGCTTAATCAGAATAAGGGTCTCATTCATCTGAAAAAAAATTGGCAGCTTTATCTTTTACTGCTGATTCCCATGGTATATCTGTTTATATTTAAGTATATGCCGATGACAGATATTCTGATTGCCATGAAGGATTATAAGATAGGTAAAAGTGTATGGGAGATGCCGTGGACTTCTGACGGCGGCATGAAGTATTTTATCAAGGCCTTCAAAAACAAAGACTTTCTTGTGGCATTGAAAAATACGATAACGCTTAATCTGTTTGACCTGATTGCAGGTTTCCCGGCACCGATTCTTTTTGCACTTATTCTGAATGAAATTCCGTTTAAAAAATTCAAGAAGGCAGTGCAGACGATAGCATATATGCCCCATTTCCTTTCATGGGTTATTATTTCGAGTCTTTGCCTTCAGCTTTTTGCACCGACAAACGGTCTTGTAAACATGGTTATTACAAGTCTGGGCGGTGATTCTGTTCCTTTCCTGAACGATCCGAACCTGTGGGTTGTTACTTATATTGTGTCGGGAATATGGCAGAGCTTCGGATGGGGTTCAATCATTTATCTTGCGGCAATTGCCGGAATCAATCCCGAACTGTATGAGGCTGCGTCGGTTGACGGAGCCGGACGTTTCAAGAAAATGTGGCATATCACACTGCCGGGAATCAAGTCAACGATTGTTATACTTCTGATCATGAACCTCGGAAATATTCTCGGAGGTGGTTTTGACAGACCGTATGCAATGCAGAACAATCTTGTAATGAGTACGGCAGAGGTTATTCCTACTTTCGTATACAAATACGGTATCAAGAGTCTGCAGTTCTCACTTACGACTGCCGTCGGTCTTTTCCAGTCGGTTGTATGTCTGATTTTCCTGCTACTGTCGAACTGGATATCGCGAAGACTTGGCGAACGGGGAATCTGGTAGAAAGGTTTCTGTTCCCGTCAGGCAGTGCTTATGAATCTTATTGCGTATCCTGTGAACAGATGCGGAGAGTTGTCCGGACACGGATATACAGGAAGAAATTATCATTAATCGACTGCAAACAGTGATAACAGAAGATTTATCTTAGAGTAAAGAAGAAAATTGGGGAGTTGCTATGAAGATTAAATCCAGAAAAACAAAAGTGGGAGACGGAGTATTTGTTTTTGTATGTATTTTGCTGGCTATGATATGCTTAATACCGATGGTAAACCTGCTTTCAAGATCGCTCAGTTCATCCGAGTATCTGGTAAAGCACGAGGTGTATCTGTTCCCGAAGGGGTGGAGCATTGACGCTTATGCAATGGTTCTTGGCGATGTAAAATATATTAAGTCTTTCCTGTGGACAGTATTTCTTACGGTAGTATGTACATTTGTTTCACTTGCGATTACTACAATGTGTGCATATCCGCTGATTTATAAGGAGCTTAAATTTAAAAAGACCATAAATATTATTATCACCATTACTATGTTCTTTAATGCCGGTACGATTCCCAACTACCTGCTTATGAAAAAACTTAATCTGCTGGATAACCCGCTTGTTCTGATTATCCCGGCATGCTTAAGTGTGTACAACATGATTATTCTGAGAAGCTTTTTCTACGGAATACCGGACAGCCTTCGTGAGTCTGCCCAGATAGACGGAGCTTCGCATATAAAGATTCTTACATCGATTTATATACCGCTTTCAAAGCCTGTTCTTGCAACACTGGCTCTTTTCTATGCGGTAGGACGTTGGAACGGTTATTCGGATGCTCTGATGTATGTCAATGACAAGGATTATTATCCTCTTCAGTTGTGGCTGTACAATATTCTGAATAATGTTAACAGTGTTGAAGTAGCTGCTCAGGAAGGCTTTTCGACTCCGGGTCTCGGTGAATCACTGAAGGCGGCGACCGTTATGTTCTCTACGGTTCCCATTCTGCTTGTGTACCCGTGGCTTCAGAAATACTTTATTTCGGGAGTTACCCTGGGTGCGGTTAAGGAGTAAGAAAAACGCGGAGTGCGTTTTCTTATAGATAATCTAAGGAGGATTTGTTATGAAAAAGAAATTGGTTTCACTGTTGCTTGTGGTTGTAATGATTCTTTCACTTACAGCATGCGGCGGAAACGACAATGGTTCAGAAGGTCAGACAACGGGTGGAAGCACTTCATCGGGAAGTAATGTTACCGATCCTGTTGCTGCAGCTGAAGCAAACGGAGAGATGACAAACGGTAAGTTCAATGAGACAAGACACATCACAGTTGAGGTTTACGATCGTTCAAATGATGGCGGTACAGACCCTACAAACAACATGTACACAGATTACATCAAGAAGGGCATGCTTGAAAAGTACAATGTAGATGTACAGTTCGTTGCTGTTCCCCGTTGGACAGAGGTTGATAAAATCAACAGCCTTCTTGCAGCAAATGATGCACCCGATGTATGTCTTACATATGACTACCCCACAATTCTTGCTTATGCAAACTACGGTGGAGTCACAGATTTGAGCAGTGCACTTTCACAGTACAAGTCAATGCTTCCCAATCTTTGGAACTGGCTTGGTGATGAGAACATTTACTACGATAAGGATCCCCAGACAGGAGTTGTATGGGCTATCGAAGGTAAGCGTGCAAACATCAGAAGAATTAACACATTCGTTCGTAAGGACTGGCTTGACAAGCTCGGACTTGCAGTTCCCACAACAGAGGCTGAGTTCGAGAGCATGCTCGTAGCATTCAAGAACAATGCAGACAAGCTTCTCGGAGCTGACGCAGACAAGATGGTTCCTTTCTCAATCAGCTATGATGTAGGCTGGAGAGCAGCTAACCTTATTGAGTCATACCTTGATCCTGCAATGACAGACAAGGAATTCTATATCAATGGTTTTGATGACAGAAAGTTCACAGAGAACGGTACAAAGGAAGCTATCCGTACACTTAACAAGTGGTACAACGAGGGACTTATCTGGAAGGATTTCGCTCTTTACGGAAGTGGAGATACAACTGAGGATGATATGATTAAGTCAGGCTATGTCGGAGCATTCATCCATACATGGGATTATCCTTACCAGACAGGTACACAGATTGAGACAACAATGCAGTCTATCGCAGGTTCAGATGCCGAGTTCGTAGCAGTTGACTGCTTCAAGGACAAGGCCGGCAAGTACTCAAAGTACAGCTACAGCCCTGCCGGAGACCGTAAGATTTTCTTCCCTACAACAAACGATGAGATTCTTGCATCACTTCTTTACTTAGACTGGATCAGCACTCCTGAGAACATTGAGTATCTCCAGATCGGTGATGAGGGCAAGACACACCAGAAGCTTGATAACGGCGCTATTGCAGTTATTGCTGCAGATGCTCCTTACATCCAGAACTCAGGTCAGAACATCGACCTTACAATCACATGTAACGGACTTAATCTTGCAAGTGAGGACCTTACACTTAAGTCAATGGCAAACAACTATGCAGGTGTAAATCCCGACGTTGTTATCCAGGCTATGAATGTCTGCATGAATGACGCACTTCTTCCCAAGGCTGTTAATGTAGGAACAATTGAGGCTGAGGCAGGTGTCGGCAATGCTCTTTCTGAGAAGAGAGATGTCGTATTCGACAGCGCTATTGTTGCATCGGTTGCTGATTTCGATAAGGTTTGGGATGACGGTATGAAGGAGTATCTTGATGCCGGCGGACAGGATATCAAGGATGAGAGAAAGGAAAAGTGGGAGGCTACATTCGGAACAGCTGACATGCTTCCTTAATCACCTTTGAATTAACACGAATATTACAGAGTAACACAACGCAATTTTGCGATGGGGTTCTTTTTTATTTTATAGGAAATTGCGTCCTATAAAGTAAAAACGCTCTGCAAGGATGCGCACGCTTTTTACTCAAAAAGTCAAGACAGGCAGTTAATTGTATGTTATCATTAAATCACGATATCGAACAGAGCTCATGAAGATGCTTTGTACAGGCTGTGAACAGGTTACTGTTTACCACTGATTTTGTGGCGCGCTTTATGAATGTTTTTTAGTCAGACGGCGAACAGTAACGTGAATAGTAATAACGGGAGATGAAAAGAATGGAAAAACTTTTGCTGATTACAGAGGCTCTTGAGTACATTGAAGAGCATTTAACCGAAAACATCAGAACCGATGATATAGCAAATGAATTATTCTGTTCCAAGTCTTCTGTGGAAAAGCTTTTCAGAACGGTAACGGGTATGAGCATAAAGGATTATACCATCAGAAGAAGAATGAGCAGGGCAGCCAGGGATATGAAAGCGAATTCGGGTGTATCCATACTGGATTTGGCAATTAATTACGGGTATACAAGCAATGAGGCTTTTTCCAGGGCGTTTAGAGGAGTATGGCACGTGAATCCTTCTGATTACAGGAATAATCCTGTGCAGTTTGAACTGTTTCCGGCACTCAGACTGGAGACAGAACTAATGGAGGATGAGACTATGGCAGGAAAGAAAAAAGTAGATATCAGTGAACTGTATGATTATATCAAAGCGAGAGAGAACTGTTATGCGGTAGGAGTGGACATCAAGAGCCTGATTCCGATAAACGACATTTCGACAGAGGCCGGAGATCTGGCAATTATTACCGCCCTGAAGAGACTTGAGGCTGCAGCGTGTGATGACGATATTGTATTCAGAATCGGTGGCGATGAATTCGTACTGATCAGCAGCAGTAAAGAGAGCACATATGCACAAAAGATAGTAAATGAGGTTCTGTCTCACAATGGGGAATGCTTTAGCTATGACGGAAAAGATATTCCGTTAACACTTTATGCAACAAGCTATAAGCTTGAATTTAATACACTGCGGTATGCTGAACTGTTTGCAGCCATGCAGAATAAGCTTGATGTTGCCAAGATGAACGAGGATAATAAATAACTGTATTTTAAATGAGCAGGCAGCGAAGCGAATTGTGAATATCATTGATATAAAGCAGTAACGATAAATGGGTTCGGACATAATGTTCGGATCCGTTATTGCTTTATAGAAAATTGCGTCTTATAAAGTAAAAACGCTCCGCAAGGATGCACACGCTTTTGCTTTCGGTTTTTGTCGCAGCTGCGACGCAAAAGCGGCGCAGCATGTCGCAAGCAACATGCATTCTTGACGGAAACAGCTTTATTTGAGCGAATATTGACGACTGATTTGCCTTGTCAGTATAAAGATTCACATGCTGAATGACGATATAAATTACGATATGACCATCAACTGTTTTACGCAGCTTGAAATGAAGAGAGTTAATGCTTTATATGGTCTGAAGATAACGCATACGTGTTTGTTGCAAAAATAATATGGACAATATTGAAGAGAGGTTTTGGACATTATTGCAAAATTGGGTGTTTGGTTGCGATGTCATTTATCACTACCAACCCCCCAATTCTACAGGGGGTTGGGGGTGTAGCTCCCAAGATGACTTTGCAACTTTGTCCATCCAATAGTGTTTGCAACTTTGTCCAAAAAGTGTTTGCAAAAAACACGTATACGCGACAGAAGGCGGTTTACAGATTTGGTTCGGACTGCGGGAAGCGAAGATAACGTGTATTACAATCGGTCAGTATCAAACTAAGGGAGGCACGAACGATATGAAAATTGCAGGAAGCACTGTGAATATGTCATCTTCACACAATGAATCAACTTATACATACAGAGAATCAATGACGCTTGAAGTATCGGCAGCTAAGGGTACGGCGTCGGCAATTCTGTCACTTTCAAAGGATGCGGAAGGCAGCAGTTACTTGGAAAATATGCAGTTGTACGAAAAACAGCAGAAGGAAGCGGCTGAACAGAAACGACAGGAAAATGCGGCTAAATCGCTTCGTGATATGAACGAAAGAATGAGAACGCAGGGACAGCCGAAATTTGAATTCCCTGAGGAATATGACATGAAGATAAAAATGCTTCGTCAGATTCTGGCTGCGCTTCGCGGTGAAAAGCTGCCGGTTGACTATTTCCTGGAACAGAAGGATAATGAAGTCCTTGATATGAGGTCTGAGGAATACAGAAAAATGGACAGTAGTTTTACTAAGTTCTCTGCTTCGGCTTCGGGTGAGGCCGGCGTGGCAGTAAGTGCAGCGGCTGTTAACCTTAATACTTCGGGATCTGGAACGGTATGGCAGAAAATTACCGCCACATCGGGCTATACCAGTGAGTTTGAGGGAACTACATTTGCGTCAAAAGGAATTGTAAAAACGCAGGACGGGCGTGATATTGATTTTAACATATCGGTAACGATGACGAGAGCATTCACAAGTGAAATCAATACTCTGGAGGTACAGCAGTATATAAAAACGGATCCGCTGATAATCAATATTGACAGCAATATTGCAAGCGTAAGTGACCAGAAATTTTTGTTTGATCTCGATTCGGACGGAAAGAAGGAGAATATTTCTTTTGCCGGCGAGGGTTCAGGGTTCCTGGCTCTTGACAAAAACGGTGACGGAAAGATAAATGACGGATCGGAGCTGTTCGGAACACAGAGCGGTGACGGTTTCAGGGATCTGGCACTGCTTGACGATGACGGTAACGGATGGATTGATGAAAATGACAGCGTTTTTTCAAGACTGAAGGTATGGACAAAGGATGCCGACGGTAATGATTATCTGATTGATTTAAAGAAGGCGGATGTCGGTGCCATTTACCTGAATAATGCAGATACGCAGTTCTCTCTCAAAAATGATGAGAACCGTCTGAACGCAGAGATAAAGAAGACAGGCATTTATCTGAAAGAAAGCACGGGTGCGGCGGGAACAATTAATCATGTTGACCTGGTGGTATAGTATTTAATCAGTCTCAGTGGCAAAACAACTGCCGGCTGCATAGCAGGCAGAAATTATGAACACTTCCGGACGGAATTGGTACAGCAACGATATATTGCTATTGTATAGGGAGGATTTTATATGGTAAGCGCGGTTTTGACAATTGACGATATTGCGTCAAAGAACACAACGGCGATTGTGGATTATCTTTTAAAAATGGGTATTCATCCGCTTATGTTCGCATGGGGAGAAAAGGTTGAGGAATTTTTTGATAACGCGGTTTATGTGGTGAAAAACGGGATTGTACTTGGAAATCACAGTTATTCACATCCTGCTTTTTCAAAAATTTCATTTGAAGAAGCAAAAAATGAGATAGTGAAGAACGAAGAGGTACTGAACAGGGTATATGCTGCGGCCGGCGTTGAAAGAAAATTCCGACCGTTCAGATTCCCGTATGGTGACAAGGGTGGCGAAAATGCGGCTGCTATTCAGCAGCTTTTGAAGCAGATGAAATTTAATAAGCTTAAGGATACGCAGATAGCTTATCCATGGTGGAAAGAGCAGGGACTTGACAAAAGTATCGATACTCTGTGGACATTCGATTTTGAAGAATACAGAATACGTCAGGGCAGTGGCTTTACAAAGGAAAATGTTCTTGAGAAGATTCACAAAGCAAATCACGAATACGGCGGTTCACTGCTTGACGAGGACAGCCATCATATTCTGCTGCTTCATGCACATGATGAGACAGAGGAGAAGGTTCCGGAGTATTATAAGCTGTTTATAGGACAGCTCCTGGAGATGGGAGTTTCTTTTGAAATGCCTGAATTTCTGTGAATATATCGGCATATGCATTTTCGGTTACTGTTCATAGCCGGGAGATATGTACACAGGCATGTAAATGTTGCTATTCACCGTCCGGACAAAAGTATTCAAAAGGCGTGCCGCAAAATCGGAAAGAAATGAGATATACTTGATAAAATCCAAATTGCGTGATAGAATATGCATAGAAGTGATATTCACTCGGACACAATTATCGGTCGTCAGTGAAGTATGCGGAAAGCTGGCTTTTAAACGGCTTGTTTGGCATTCTTACAAAATATCGTAATCTGTCTGTCGAAAATGGTTATTAATGTGTTTTGCCCGGTCTCGGAAGTCGAGAAAAATATCTGCATACGCGGAGCAGACTTACGTTTTGTGTCCATTTTTATCAGAATGTGAACAGTAAAAATGAGTATATACGGATGACGTTATATATTTATCACGGGGAAAATTATGAAATATAATATTCATTATGATATTGCGGCAGCACTTATCGGACTGGTTATTTTCTTTTTCAGCTCAGTTCAGTATTCAAGTATCAGGATAAGTAACAAGATGTACAAGCTGATGTGTCTTACGCTCGTATTGGGAGCCGTTCTGGATGCGTTTACGGGAGTGACAAGTTCAAATCCGGATATGGTACCGATGTGGGTAAACATGACGGCTAACACCGTGTTCTTTATCATGTCGCTTTCAATCGGATTCACGTATGAGCTGTATGTAAGTACATTTATTCACAACAGATACAGGAATGATCTGAACAACAGAATTAATATTATTATAGCGGTTTTATACTGTATATTGATGATATGTAACATCTGGACAGGGTGGATTTTTACTCTGGAGAATAATGTATACGAGTTTGGTCCGCTTCATATTATTACTTATTTCCTTCCGTCATATTTTGTCCTTGATGCGCTTGCCGTTGCAATCATGAACAGAAAAGCATTTACAAAAAAACAGTTTATTGCGGTTGTGTTCTATACGCCTATATCTGCGGTCGGAATGCTGTTTCAGATGCTTTTTATTCCGGATATTCTGGTTTCTTATATCAGTTCAACTCTTGGATGTCTTGTCCTTTTGTTCACGCTGGAGACGCCTGACTACAAAAAGCTCATGCAAACCATGAAGGAACTGGATGAAGCGCGTCGTGAGGCACAGGCCGCAACGAAGGCAAAGTCTGACTTTCTGGCCAGAATGTCACATGAAATCAGAACGCCCATAAATGCGGTTATCGGTATGGACGAGATGATTCTTCGCGAAAACGAGAATGACGATATTAATATGTACGCCAATAATATACAGACCGCCGGTTATACGCTTCTTTCGGTTATTAATGATATTCTTGATTTCTCAAAGATTGAATCGGGTAAATATGAAATAGTTGATGTCGATTATAAACTTTCAACGCTCATTCTCGATTGCAGAAATCTGATTCTGAATCGTGCGGAAGAGAAGGGGCTCAGAGTTGAGGTTGAGATTGACGAGACTGCGCCGGAGATGATTGTCGGTGATACGGTTCGAGTCAGACAGATTGTCACAAATCTGCTTACAAATGCAGTTAAGTATACCAAGGAAGGCTATGTGAAGCTTTCGGTCGGTTGGGAAAAGAAAAATGATAATGAAGTTTTACTTAAATTTGCCGTCAGTGATTCGGGTATCGGAATCGCACCGGAGAATCTTGACAAGGTATTTACTTCATTTGAACGTGCGGATGAAGTACAGAACCATGCCATAGAAGGTACCGGACTTGGACTCAGTATTACGAAGCAGCTTGCAGAGCTTATGGGTGGAAGTGTCAGTGTTGAGAGCACGCTGAATAAAGGTTCAACCTTTACCGCTGTTTTGACACAAAAAGTTGATAAATATGTTCCGATAGGTCATCCTGATTTGCTGGCCGGGCAGGAAAAGGTTATGGAAAAGAAGGTTTACAAACCTAAGTTTGTCAATCCGAATGCTTGCATAATGGTCGTTGATGACAATAAGATGAATCTGATGGTTATCAAGAGTCTGTTGAAAAAATCCGGTGCGACTGTTGAACTGTGCGAGAGCGGTGAACAGTGCCTTGAGAAGGTTACAAAAAAGAAGTATGATATTATTTTTATGGATCATATGATGCCGCATATGGATGGAATTGAAACGTTAAAAAGACTGAAGGCACTTGAAGGATGTATTAACGGAAGCACTCCCGTAATAGCACTGACTGCCAATGCAATGAGCGGAGCGGACAGGATTTACAGTGCGGCAGGTTTTGACGGATATCTTTCAAAACCGGTAAGCTATGTTGAACTTGAAAATCTGATATGCAACTACGTTGAGACACTTGATAAAGGAGACAAGTAACGTCGACTGTGATTCACTCGGACTGTGAACTGCAATTTCGAATGTGGATGGCAGACATATACGGAGATAGGGTTTGATAGGGAGAAATCATATGAAGATAGATGAAAAAAAATTAACGAGAGTAATTGAATTTCTTGAGACGAAGCCTGTTATTGAAATGGGAAGATATCCTGAGTATCCGGAGGAAGTTGATATAGCTCTTGGTATGCTTGAAACGGATTATGATTATGCGTCCCACTGCCAAAAAATCAATGAAAAAGGGATTCAGCCGGAAGAGATGAATATAAAGCAGATAAGGGCAATGCTGACATCATTTTTACGCGGTGAACGATTCTGTACGGGATATATAGCGGAATTTGTTGAAAACGGTATGCTTTTGAGACTGATGAAAAGGCTGAAGGAGTTGAAATGTTAATGGGCTGCTGTCTGCAGCAGGCAGGGCTTATGAATGTGTTTGGACAGACTGCGAATAGTAACAGACTGAGAGCATGATTTCGGTTTGCTGAGCATTGGTATCGGACAGTAAACAGTAACAATATCTGAACATAACGGATGATTTCTGCGTATTGTGCGGAAATCATTTACTTTTTTTATATTGCGATGTGTGGTTTCGTTATAGGAACGGTCGCATAAAAATGGGATGAGATTGAAAACCTGATAGTTAATGGTAAGTAGCAGGGAAAGGGTTACGGAAAACAAATTCTTCTTTGGGCAATTAAGAACATACAGACAGAAAGACCTGTTCTGCATGTGGCAGTGTAATGAAAAGGCAGTTGCCCTATACAAAAGCGTAGGCTTTGAGATTGCCGAAACGATAGAAATAAATTGAGCAAAGCCCAAAGAGTGCCTAATGATTGGGGATTCAATCATGAATGACATTATTGGAGCAAAAAGTGCTGGAATGGATGTTTGCTTTTATAATCCTCAAAATAAAAACATAGATAATAATATTATTTGTGAGTATAATATTAAGAGCTTATACGAATTGAAATAGTTTTGTTTACAGGGGTTAATTACGGGTGATATCAATGAAAAGTGATTTGACAGTATGTATCGGAAAAGGCGGACAAAAGGAACAGGCGGAAGCCTTTGCAAGAAAAATGAATGTATCGGCAGAGGAACGCTGCGGCGACGGTCTGACGGTTTTATTTGATTCTGAAGGAGTGTCACTGCAGGGCTTTGGGTTGAGCTACAGGGGAGACTTCGAGGGAATGCTTCACCGAATAACTAACGGGAGACTGGCACATGAAATGCTGATTCATGCGGCAAAAACCCAGGAAACAGGATTGAGTGCGGTTGATGCAACCGCAGGAATGGGTGAAGACTCTCTTTTACTGGCGGCATACGGTTATGAGGTTACTATGTATGAACAGAATCCGGTTGTTGCGATTTTACTGAAGGATGCGTTGCGACGTGCAAAGAAGAATCCGGTATTGAAGGAAATTGTATGCAGAATGAAGCTTGTTGAGGGAAACAGCATAGAGATGATGAAGCTGATGCAGAAAGCTCCGAATCTGATATATCTGGATCCGATGTTTCCTGCACGTCAAAAGTCGGGTCTGATAAATAAAAAACTTCAACTGATTCAGAAGCTGGAATCTCCGTGCTCCGAGGAACATGAGCTTTTTGAGGCGGCGGAGTGTACGGGAGTCGAAAGAATCATTGTAAAGCGTCCGTTAAAGAGCCCGTATCTGGCAGGGAAAACTCCGAATTATTCCATAGACGGGAAGGCAATACGTTATGACTGTTACAGAAGGTCTGATAATGTAAAATAAAGTGTTATATAAAAGCTGAAAGTAGTCAGCACCTTTAGCGGGTGGGAACAAGCATTGTTAGTTAAGGTTACAGTCCCGGTATCTGACAGCTGCGATGCAGCCTGCGTTTTATGAACAACAAATGAAGCGGTTACGTTTTTTTAAACGGTAACGGTGAACAGAAAACAGGATAATTATGGATGAGTAAGCATATGAAAAATATCGTAACAGGTTTATGCAGACGGGCAAAGTTAATTTTTAACGGAGTGATTAATCTGTTCAGAAAGCCTGCCGGGTTTCTGAGACAGGGAAGAAAAGGCGGAATTGCGGCCTGTGCATTATTAACAATACAGTTTATATATGGTGCGGTTCTGTATGCCGGCGAGTGCATTTTACCGGGACCGGTGATTTTTATCGTTGGACTGGCTGCCCTGGTTGCGGCAGAGGAGATAGTACTGGTCGTTCTGCGACTCGTAATCGGAAAAGTAAGCCGTTCGGGAGTATGGTTTTTGATAGCGGCTACGGCAGTGACAGCGGTTTCTCTTGAATCGATGCAGATGAATAATGAGGTGGCAGCTATAATAACAGGTTTTCTGCCTGCACTTGCCGCCGACATTCTCGGACGATGCGTTTTCAGTATTATTGCTGCTAACAATTACAGGTATGTTACGGGCTATGTGATGACAGCGGGTTCACTTGCGGTTGTGGCTTTATTTGGAGTCTTTTACAGATTTGACAGTTTCGGAGACAATCCGGCCGATATATATCTGGCTGCGAAACAAACGGTTACGTCGGTAACAGAAAACATACCCGGTTCGGAAAATATATATGAAAAATTCGAAAATGGAACCGGAAATGAGGACAGCGACAAAACAAACACAGACAGCTGTACTGCGGAAGCAGATGTACAGTCTGTGGATATTCGGGAATTTAGCGCGTATTTGCAGCCCGGAAGTCATGAAGTGGCGGTGATTGATTACGGACCGTCGCAGGAGTGTAAAATAGTAACAGGTGAAGCCGATGTATCCGGATATGCCGAAAGAGAAGGAATGCAGGGTTTGCTTGAAGATATTTATTTTGACAATTCTCTGCAGAAAGCCCCAATAGCGGGAAGAATATGGTATCCCTGTGACGGAGTTTCGTGCCCGGTACTGTTTATTGTACACGGAAATCATGCTTTTGACGTGCAGTCACATCTCGGCTATTCATATCTTGGCGAGTATCTCGCATCTAACGGATATGTTGTGGTTTCGGTTGATGAGAATATATTAAACTGTATGTCGGGTGAAAATGATGCCAGAGCGGTGCTGCTGCTTGAAAACATAAAGGCACTTCTTAAAGAAAATATATCTGAAGACAGCGCACTGTATAACAGAATAAACCCTGACAGGATAGCTGTTGCGGGTCATTCGCGGGGCGGAGAAATGATTACTGATGCTTTTTTGTTCTCGAAAAGCAGAAAGTGCCCGGACAACGGAAATATTAATTATGATTACGATTTTGATATAAAAGCACTGATTGCGATAGCACCGACCTCAGACCAGTATATGCCGGGTGGTTTTTCGGTCAAGCCGGAGAATGTGAATTACCTTCTGATACAGGGAGGATGGGATCAGGATGTCAGCAGATTCATGGGCGAAAAGCAGTATAATAACATTGTTTTTGACGATGATGCCGCAACTAAGCAGATAAAGGCTTCGGTTTATATTTTGAACGCAAATCACGGACAGTTTAACAGCATGTGGGGAAGATATGATCTGTCGGGGGCGTCGGAAGGATTTCTGAACACTGCACCGCTGCTTGACGAGACTGAGCAGCAGCTGATTGCGAAGGCATATATCAGGACATTTCTGGACATGACGCTTCTTGGTGATGACAGATTTGCTGCGCTGCTGGTGAATAACGATGCGTTTGCACGGGCACTTCCTAAAACAGTATACGTGACAAATTATCAGGATAATAGTTTTGTGATGTTAAATGATTTTGAAAGCGAAGGTGTTGTTTCCGGATACGGCTTGACAGCGGATAATGATAACTGCAGAGTTGTCTGCCGTAATATGAAGTCGTGGAGGACTGTACGAAACGTCTCGGGAAACGGAGAAGAAGAGGAAAATCATGTACTCGAATGCAAGTGGAGCAAAGGAGTAAATCCGACAGTTGAAATCGACATTCCCGAAACAGATATGACAGACTTGTGTTTATCCTTCAGAATGGCTGATATGAGCGAGAATAAACCTGAAAATATGGATGGCATGGATGCAGGAATAAATTACAGAGTTGTTCTGCGTGACAGTCAAAACCGTGAAGTTTCATGCGAAAGACCGGTATATATATATCCCGGTCTTGCAGTACAGCTTTATAAATCGGACATTTTTACCGGGAACTATGAGTATAAGCATCCTTTGCAGACGATTTGTGTTACACCGAAAATGTTTTCAGGAGATGCCGGTTTTGATTTTTCGACTGTTTCGGCTGTTAATATTTGCATTAATGAAGAATCGGAAGGGAAGATTATCATTGACAGTATCGGACTGCAAAAACCGTAAAACCGGAACAGAGGTTAACTGTCGGTAAACATAAATGCCACAATTACCGACATCGGATTTTATATACAAAAGAAAATCGAAACAGAGAATGATTTCGCGGCAAACAGGGCTTATGAATGAGTTTGGTTCAGAATGCTAACAGTAAAAATAATTTATGAATTAACAAAAAATAAGCCGCCGGCATTGCCGACGGCTTAAAAACTGTCTGAAAATCAATAATCAGCCTTTTTCAAGAGCAAGTGTTCTTGTGGTCAGATCACAAACCTCTGCGGGTCCGTAGTACTGAATAGCTCCGGGATATGTGAAGCATGTTTCAAAAGCCCACTCTTCTCTGTGTGCCTCAAAGTACTTGAAGGGCTTGCCATCAAGCTCAACGAGAGCTTTTCTGATAACGGGCTTGTCTTCACCGTTACGTCTCTCCATGTTCATCATCTTTGTGATGGGCATACCACCTGCAATCCACTCCTCAGCAGGCTTAGAAATGTTGGAAACCTTTGAAAGGTATCCTGTGTAACCATACTGAATAAGCATGAATGCGTTGTAACCAAGTGAATAGCAGTAATCTGCGTCAAAGTTAGAAGGGAATGCACATCTTCCTTCATATCCGAAGAAGTGATGCTGTGCACCAAATTTACCCTTGTATGTTCCTGCCTCTTTTCTCTTTGCAAGCTCTGTCTTAACCATTTCTGAGAAGAGCTTCTCTGACTCGATAAGAGATACCTGTACGTTACCGTGTGGATCTCTCTCAAGGAAGAGCTGCTGCTGTACGAACTGTGGAAGGATATCAAATACACCAAATGACTCAGCTGTAAGACCAGCCTTGATGTAATCATACTTAGC
>JAZLIK010000045.1:0-12491 GCA_045617345.1 Lachnospiraceae bacterium
TATCCGACTATGGAGGCTGGACAAAACACATGAATAAGCTTTCAGCTGCGAAGCAGCGACTGACTGCGCAGCAGGCAGGGCTTATGAATGGGGGTTTGTCCAGACTGTGAATAGTAACTAACAATCGAAATACATACCGTCACAAATAACAGCCTGTCCAAAACTCATTCGCAAGCCCCCGGAGCAACAGTCCTTCGCAGTTCCCGCAATCAGGGAGTAAGTCTGATCGGGCTTCTGAATAGGAACTCAGCCTCCTTGATGGAAAGATTGAACAGAAGCATTGTAAGTCTGTCAATACCGATACCGAATCCGCCGTGAGGAGGACATCCGTACTTAAAGAACTCAAGGTAGAACTTAACATCATTAGCAAGTCCCTTCTCCTCTGCCTGCTTCTTCAGTACTTCATATCTGTGCTCACGCTGAGCACCGGTAGTAATCTCTACGCCTCTCCAGATCAGGTCATATCCCATGGGAACTCCCTTTTCGTCTCTCATGTGGTAGAATGCTCTCTTTTCCGCATCAAAGCCTGTAACAAAAAGGAACTCATGATTATAATGCTTCTTTACCCACTCAAAGCTGAGCTTCTCTGCCTCTGTGGTCATATCACCTTTTTCGGAATCATCCACGGTATAACCGAAATCCTTCTCGAGTCCGTCATAAAGAGTTCTGAGGTCAACAACGGGGAAAGGTGTGGTCGGAACGATCAGCTCTGTTCCGTACAGCTCCTTAATCTTTTCACCGTACTTCTCACTTACAGCCTTAAGTCCCGCAACAAGAAGCTCCTCTTCAAGATGCATAACGTCCTCATAGCTGTTAATATAACTGAATTCAAGATCGAATCCCGAAAACTCTGTCGCATGCTTGCTGGTAAACGACTTCTCGGCACGGAAAACGGGGCCTACCTCAAAAATTCTCTCAAAGCCCGCTGCCATAGCCATCTGCTTATAAAACTGAGGGCTCTGTGCCAGATATGCCTTTGTATCGAAATACTTAACTTCAAATACTTCAGAGCCGCTCTCACTGGCCGCACCGATAAGCTTCGGAGTATGAATCTCGATGAAATCCCTGTCTAAAAGATAATTTCTCATGGCTGCTACGAAACAGGTCTGAACCTTGTACATAAGCTGGTTCTCATCGGTACGCAGATCGATCCAGCGGTAGTCGATACGCTGATCGATTCCCGACTTTTCAACAGCCGCCTGCTTCTTTGTGGCCGCAATATAACTGCGGGCGATAGGAAGAGCCGCAGCAATGCTCTCAATCTTTATCTCTGTGGGGTAAAGTTCAACTCCACCCATTTTTACATAATCGTTCACTGATACATTTCCCACAAATGTAACAAATGAATCAGCCGTCAGCTTTTCAAAATCCTCAACAAGCTCAGGATGAGCTTCCTTTTCAAGCGTAATCTGAAGTCTGCCGGAAATATCCTTCAGTACCGCAAAAATCATGGTTTTACTGTTACGGATGTTCTCAACAAAGCCCTGAACCTTAACAGCCTGCCCGTCAAATGATTTAATATCGCATATCTTTACTCTTTCCATGCCGTCACCTCAAAATAAGAAAGTATGTCGTTTTTTACTCTATAGAACACAATTGCCTGTAAAGCAAAAAATATGAGTGCCTCTTAATGGCACAAATCTCCATTAAGTATGCACTCATATTAAACCATTGTCAAGAAAAATCTGCTTGAGCTTCTTCCTTCTCAAGCGCCTTAAAATCAATTTTCCCGAGTTTTGTCTTCGGGAGTTCGTTTCTGAATTCAATTTCCTTCGGAACCGCATATCTTGACACGTTCTTCTTGCAGTATGCAATCAGTTCCTTCTTTACGGCATCCGAAGCATCCGAAGGATTGTTCAGCACGACAAATGCCTTTATTCTCTGCATTCTGTAAGAGTCATGCACGCCGATGACACAGCTTGCGCTGACCTTCTCACATTCGTTCAAAACAGCCTCTATCTGATTCGGATAAACATTGTATCCCGAAGCAATTATCATACGTTTTGCACGGTCCTTAAAATAGAGGTAACCGTCGCTGTCCACATATCCGAGATCGCCCGTATGAAGCCATATTCTTCCGTTCTCGTCCTTTTCAAGAACCTTCGCAGTCTCTTCGGCGTTGCCCCTGTATTCCTTCATAACAGTGGGACCCGAGACGAGAATCTCGCCAACCTCTCCCACAGGCACCTCCTGTTTTGTTCCCATATCCACAATTTTAGAATATGTATCAGGGAACATCACACCTATACTTCCGGTCTTCGCCTTCGTTTTGTCCATAGGTGTCAGGCAACAGGCTGCCAGCGTCTCCGTCGCTCCGTAACCTTCACGTATTCCGACGGGGGAATTATGCTCCGCAAGGAATCTGTCGAATCTTTCCTTTAAATCCGCAGGCAGACTGTCGCCTCCGGAAAAGACACCCTTCAGATTGCTGAAATCAAGATTATCGGTCTTCACCGCTCTGAGTATACCCTCAAACAAAGTGGGAACCCCGGCAAAATATGAACATTTGCTCTTGGATATCAGCTTTGCATAGCTGTCAGGGGTAAATTTGGGGACCAGAATAATCCCCGCGCCCTCAAAAATCATGCTGTGGACACAGATTCCAAGTCCGAAGCCGTGGAACAGCGGCATGGCCGCTATGAATTTGTCCTTGTCCGTAAATATAGGCGTTGTAGCCTTTATCTGCATGGCCAGAGCATTAAAATTCATATTGGTAAGAGACACACCCTTTACATTACCTGTTGTACCGCCCGAGAAAAGAATTACAGCCGTGCCGTCGGGATCCATCACTGCGCTTCCGCCACCGTCAAAATTCTTTCCCGACTTCAGGAAACCGTGCCATCTGTCAACATATTCATTCTCTTTGATTTTCTCGGCTTTTCTGCCCTGAGTGACTTTATATCCAACCTTTTTCACAATTGACAGACCGTCCTGAATTCCGGTGACCACAAGCTTTCTGACCTTTGTTTTGCCGATAACGTGCACAAACTTGTCATAAAGCATGTCAAGCGTGACAACCATCACGGAATCAGTGATTTTCAGGTAATAGTCAATGTCTCTTTCAGATGAAAGCGGATGAATGATACTTACAATTGCCCCGATTCTGTTTATGGCATAAAACATTACAAGTGCCTGCGGGCAGTTCGGAAGCGCAATGGTTACGCACTCGCCGCTCTTCACACCGGAAGCCGACAGCGCATTTGCGCAAAGCTCGACTTCCTCCGCCATCTCCCTGTATGAAGCTTTTCGCCCCATAAACTCATACGCCATATTCTTTGGATGTGAAAAAGCCGACCTGGCAAACGCATCGTAAATGCTTCCCTTGTAATAATCCAAATGATCGGGAATTACATATTCCCTGGACTCAATCTTCTTTTTCATTTGCTCTTCTGTACCTCTTAACCGCTTATCGTATTTCCTCGACAGCGTCCCTGAAATTATCAAGGTCTTCGTCTTTAAGCATATCCTTCATGTAAGGAACCGCATCAACAAACTTAAAGGTTCTTCCCGTCTCAAGCAAAGGATGGTTCAGCACCTGAGGGAACATTTTTTCAACAATGGCACGAAGCTCGGGAGTATCCAGAATCTGACCTACGGTCAGGCTGTCAAAATTATACTTGCCGTTAGCCGCAGCCTTCGCCTCAAGCTTCTTGACATGAGTCATGTCTGCGCCCCAGTCAAAACCGATATCAAGCGCTTTTTTATTCATTTCAATAACGATTTCCGGCTTGTTTGCAAGCTTCTTCTTCAGACCTGCAAGAACAACCTCCTTGGGAAGCATCTTCGTAAATCCGAGAAGCGCACCGATGAGGAACATGTTCGACATACGGTTGTCTCCAAGCTCGGCTGCCATTGAATCCGCCGGAACATCCAGCAGAAGAATTCCGCCGTTTCTGATTTTGCTTCTGCATCTGTCGGAATTTCTGATAACAAGTGCACCGGGCACCAGTTCACTGAGCCCCTTCTGGCAGGCATCCTCGTTCATGGCAATCATTCCCATGCATTTACCGGGTAAAGGTGAAAGAATCGGCTTGTCGCTGAGCACAACAGTACATTTTGCAACGCCGCCTCGCTGAGCAGCGCCATACCAGGGAACAAATGTCGAATATGCCGTAGCTGCGGCACTGGCTGCAAGTGATGCTCCTGCCGAAAGTACACCCTGTCCGCCGGAGCCCGATATCAATAAAGAATATTTCATACTCCAAACCTCTCTTCCTTGTCAACAAATGTCTTGCACTCAAAGTACTTTTCTGTCTGCTGCTCCATGAAATCCAGACTCTGAAGAGGATCCATGTGCCATGTGGTCGGGCAGTTGGTAAGCAGCTCGATAAATGAGAAGCCCTTGCCCTCCATCTGATTCTTAAAGCCCTTTAAAATGGCTGCCTTTGCCTTCTTTATTCCCGCAGGAGTTCTGAGCGTGCATCTCGTTACAAGTCTGGGTGCCTCAAGCTCCTTGATAAGCTCACACATCTTCAGAGGATAACCCGAATTTTCCACTGCTCTTCCGCATACCGCAGTAGTGGCCTTCTGCCCGATAAGTGTGGTGGGAGCCATCTGTCCGCCTGTCATTCCGAATATTGAATTGTTTGCAAATATAACGGTGATATTCTCACCTCTGTTTGCTGCCGACATAATTTCGGCAAGTCCGATTGATGCCAGGTCTCCGTCTCCCTGATAACAGAATACAAGGCAGTCCGGTCTGCATCTCTTTATTCCCGTAGCTACCGCAGGAGCTCTTCCGTGTGCCGATCCGATGATATCAAGATCCCACGAAACAAGACCCTGAGTTGAGCATCCTACAGGAAGCACATATATAGCATTGTCTCTCTGTCCGAGTTCGTCTATAGCTTCCGCAATTATCTTTGTGGCTGTGGCATGAAGACATCCGGGGCAGTATGATGAAGCCGTAGGAAGTATCGACTTCGGTCTCTGATATAATGTATTCATTAGTTCTCCCCCTTTCCTGATGCCATAATCTTCTCAATTGCGCATCTAACCTCGTAATCATCGAGAAGAACTCCTCCCGAATGACCAAATTCGTATACGGGCGTTCTTCCCGCTACAGCTGCTCTGACATCCTCAGCCATCTGTCCGGGAATAGCCATCTCTACGTCGATGACACCCTTTACCTTTGAATAATCAAGCCTGTTAAAGCTCTCTGTCGGGAACGGGAATACGGTAATCGGGCGAATAACGCCGATTTTGATTCCTTCAGCTCTCATATCTTCAACTACCTGTTTTACAATACGTGCGGACATTCCGTATGCCGTAACGATATACTCGGCATCCTCCGTATAAAGCTCTTCAACCTGAACGTCCTCCTTCTCCCAGCGTGCCGTACGCTCAGCAAAGGACTTGTTGAGACCTTCAAGACCTGCCTCATAAATAGGAGAAATAAGATGAGACGCTCTCTGTTCACCGTTGCGTCTGCCGAGTGTCCATGAAGAATGCTTCTCCGGGCAGGGCTCCTTCATGGGAGGCAGCTCAACCTGCTCCATCATCGCACCAAGGCATCCGTCTATAAGCACACAGACGGGATTTCTGTCTCTCTCCGCATAATCAAATGCGTTATAAACCACGTCAACTATCTCCTGAAGTGTTGACGGTGCAAATACGATAAGTCTGTGTCCGCCGTGTCCGAGCGCCTTTGTCACCTGAAGGTAATCGGACTGTGCGGGCTGAATGCTTCCGAGTCCGGGGCCTCCTCTGGTAACGTCCACGATAAGCGCGGGCAGCTGTGCAGCTGCAAGATACGATATTCCTTCACATTTCAAACTGATACCGGGGCCCGATGAAGATGTCATTGCTCTGACACCTGTACTTGCTGCTCCGTATACCATATTTATCGATGCAATTTCGCTTTCACCCTGTACAAATACTCCGCCCACTTCGGGAAGTCTGCGGCTTAAATACTCAGGTACCTCATTCTGAGGTGTAATGGGATATCCGGCAAAAAATCTGACGCCCGCTCTGACAGCTGCTTCAGCCAGTGCCTCATTTCCCTTCATAAACCTTTTTTCCATGTCAGTCCTCCTTCACAATACTGATGGCAGCCTCGGGACATACCGTGCTGCAGCTCAGGCATCCTACACAGTCGGAAGCCTTTACTACCTTCGCACCGAAATAACCCTTTGCATTTCTCTCTGTCTCAAGAGCAATAACGTTCTTTGCGCAGTATTTTACGCAGTAACCGCAGCCCTTACAGAATTTATCGGAAATCTTTACCTTGTATGACGGTCCCGCACTCACTGCCTTCGGCATATACTGACGGTCATAATTCTTCTCTATTACACGTACAAGTCTTGATATTGTTGTATTTACGGGCGTAGGCACACCGGTCTGCGCACCGAGACGCTCGATGGCACCGTTCAGGAATTCTATCTCCGTAGCTGCCTTCTTCATCATCATATCCTGTGCCATTGACGGATAATGAAGTCCCGATGTCTTTCTGGCCGAGGGCAGTATATGTGTCATAAAATAATTCAGATCAAGATTGATTCCGAGTGCATGACCTACTGCAATTGCCTCCTTGACCATATCTACGGCAAGCAGAACAAACTGCTGATCCGAACCGGCCTCACCGCCGCGAAGTCTGACAAGTCCGCAGCTCGCATTTACAGCAATATTCACAAGCATCTTGTTCCATACTTCTTTGTCTATATCGTCTATATAGGCAGCCTTGAGTCCGCCTGCTTCAAATACCGACGCAAGCTCTGCTCCAAACTGCTTCTGCGCTTCATCCTTTACTACCGACCCCAGATATATGTTGGTATCTCCGAAGAGTCCACCGTCAATCACAGCGGGAGTCTCCATAATTGCAGACATGTTAAGACATCCGTAATAAATGTTTTCCTTCGCCGTTATCTCGGCAATAATATCGGTATTTCCGACACCGTTCTGCAACGTAATGATTTTGGTATCGCTTCCGATGATATTCTTCACACCCTCAAGTGCTGCCCTTGTATCAGGACCCTTTACCATAACAAGAAGTGCATCCATCACTCCAAGCTCTGATGTATCGGTACATGCTTTCATCGGAAGAGGCTTACTCTCATTCTTTGTACCGTCCTCTCCGGTATAGCTTCTCATGATAATGCCGGGATTCTGAAGCTTCTCGGCAAGTTCCTTTCTTCTGACTACCAGGGTTACATCCGCGCCACCCATTTGAAGATACGCTCCAAGCATACTTCCCATGGCACCGGCGCCAATAACAGCAATCTTCACTTCTTTTACCTCCTTTTTGCCGGTCTTCTCGACCAAATACTTTATTATTCTACCATTTTTTATTTTCAAATGCAAATCAAAAGTTTGGTTTGTTAAGGTCGCTATTCACAGTCGGGTAATAATAAACGTGGGCAATTTTCTTTTTTTCTTTTTGTGGGCTCCGCCCGCAAAACTTATGATAACCCGTTTCCTGCGTCCGGGGACGGCAGGATGAGCCATACACCGGGCACGCAGTCACGTCAGTTTTGCCCGGGATTTATGTCCCATCCCGCCTGTCTTAAAAAAGTCTTGGATACCGGTCAGTCTTCAGTCTGAGAGCTCAGTATGCAGCGGAAATATATCGAAATATGCGCAAGATCCCGCTTCTCTTTCTGTAAAACAAAAATGCTACTGCCGATGTAGTTCACTCGTTAGACGCGTGGTTCCGGACTGTAGACAAAGTACCCCTCATAGAGCGAAAAAGCTTTATGAGGAGTGTTTTTTATGGTATAATAGAGACAGAGAGTGGCGAAGTAAAAATCGACACTTCGTGACTTATGGATTGCAATACCGATTCCCGCGGTTTGCCCAAAGAAATACACCTCTCATGAGCAGTGTGTGTTCCCGAGCCTATATAAAGCATAGTCGGAAGGTGTCCGCGAAAGCCCTCTGTTGTATTTCGGCAGGTTTTCCCAAACCTAAATAAATATTAACCGGAAAGGTGTCCGTATGAATTTTAGAATACCAACAGTTTCAGAATACGAAAAATACAAATTCAATATTCCGAATCCCTCCAGACCATTCTGGCTTGACCCGTGCGGTCTTCCCGGTGACGGTCTTTTTCCGGTGGTCGGTGATGACGGAATTCTCAAAAAATTCAGGGAACATCCGGACAACCCTTCGGTATATCTCAGACCACTCGTAGAATTTGACAGAGCAGGTGAAAAGCACCTGTTCAAGCCATATGAGAAGGTAGATTTTCTCGGATACCGATGGACCGCCGTCACGCAGGATGCCATTCTGTGTGATTCCTGCCTCGGAGAGACACAATTCAACGATAAACCGTGTCTGTTCAAGGACTCATATCTTCGCTACAGGCTCTGTCAGTTCATGAACGAGCGTCTTGACAACATGGGACATCCCGATTACGTAGTAGGCATAAACTCCGAAAAAAAAGCAAAAAAAGAAGCTAAGAAGGAGCTTCTTGATGACAAATCGGCCATTATCTCCCTGTATAACAAATGTACAGTCAGAACTCCGGGAGAACGTGTCGGCCTTTATTTCGGCTTTGCTCTGCTTACGCTTTCGATTCTTGCCTTCGGAATTATGTGTGCCCTGGAGGAACCTGGTCTGTTGCTTCTCTGCCTCGCTTCGCTTTTTTTCGGCGGCTTCCTTCTCATCTGTTCCGAACACTCGCGTCACAAACGCGGTAAAGCCGAATTTATAAACAATATTGAGAGCTCTATCGCCCTCGATGCACAGGCCAACCGTCTGAAGCTGCCGACCGTTTCCGACAGTGATTTTACCGAGACCACCTCTTATGGTTTCAGTGAAGAATATGATGAAAACAGTTTTTCGGAGGTTGTTTCGGAAATAAAAGACAAAGCCGTCAATAAGCTTGCCGGGATAACCGGTATAAAAAAAGCAGGGATTCGCGAAGTCTTCAGAACAGAATCGATTTCCGATGAAAAACTGAAGCAGAAATTTTCTGATATAAACCGGCTGATAAACGGTATACGTTCCGCCGGCAACCGCTCTGCGAATGCAAAACTTGACAGCTTCTTTATTCCCGAAACTCAAAAGCTGTACAACATCGCTACAGGCTCCGCAAATGACGGTATCGATTCACCGAACAAAACGAAATACACAGATATGTTAAACGAAAATCTGGACAAGACAGTTCAGCTTCTGACACTTGAATACGACAGAGTTCACGAAGCCGAAATAACGGATATGAATATACGTCTCGGCACAATGAACCTGATGCTCGGGCAAAGCACCTCCGATATTTCCGTCCCCGATTCCAAAACCGATTCCGCTGCACAGTCAGTCACAGATGCTGACAAATCGTGAGGCAGTTCTGTTACAAGTCCGTAAACAGATTCCCCACGCAGTCAGTCACAAATGCTGACAAATCGTGAGGCAGTTCTGTTACAAGTCCGTAAACAGATTTCCCACGCAGTCAGTCACAAATGCAGACAAATCGTGAGGCAGTTCTGTTACAAGTCCGTAAACAGATTCCCCACGCAAAAAAACAGGCCGTCTCATTGCGAGGCGGCCTGCCGTATCTTTCGTTACTATTACAGTGTCAGATATTACCCGACTGTAAACAGCAACCCATTATTCAATTACAGAGCTCATCAAGCCTTGTCAACTGAACCAAGTACGTTCTTAATCTTGTGAGCAACCATATCCTTAACAGCCTGACGAGCGGGCTTCAGGTACTGACGAGGATCGAAGTGAGCAGGATTCTCAGCGAAGTACTTACGGATATTACCTGTCATAGCAAGACGGATATCTGAATCGATGTTAATCTTACATACAGCAAGCTCAGCTGCCTTACGAAGCTGCTCCTCGGGGATGCCGACTGCATCGGGCATATCTCCGCCGTACTGGTTAACCATCTTAACAAATTCCTGAGGAACTGAAGATGATCCATGGAGAACGATAGGGAATCCGGGAAGTCTCTTCATGCACTCTTCAAGAACGTCAAAACGAAGGGGAGGGGGAACAAGGATGCCGTCTGCATTTCTTGTGCACTGTGCAGCGGTGAACTTGTATGCGCCGTGTGATGTTCCGATTGCAATTGCAAGTGAATCACAGCCTGTCTTTGAAACGAACTCCTCAACCTCTTCAGGACGTGTATAGCTTTCCTTACCAGCCTCTACCTGAACTTCATCCTCGATACCTGCAAGTGTTCCGAGCTCAGCCTCAACTACTACGCCGTGTGCATGAGCATACTCAACTACCTGCTTTGTAAGAGCGATGTTATCTGCAAAGCTCTTTGATGAAGCATCGATCATGACTGATGTAAATCCACCGTCGATACAGCTCTTGCAAAGCTCGAAGCTGTCGCCGTGATCAAGATGAAGAGCGATGGGAATCTGAGGGTTCTCAGCTACTGCTGCTTCAACAAGCTTAACAAGGTATGTATGGTTAGCATATGCACGTGCTCCCTTTGAAACCTGAAGGATAACAGGGCTGTTAAGCTCTCCTGCTGCCTCGGTGATACCCTGTACAATTTCCATGTTGTTTACGTTGAAAGCACCAACTGCATATCCGCCGTTATATGCCTTCTTGAACATTTCTGTAGTTGTAACTAATGACATAAAAAGTAAACCTGCCTTTCATAAAATGTTTGCCTGACGGCACATTGCAGCATACCTCAACCCCGGGCTCTCTACCGGTTCTGACAGCCACCGGCCCGCTGTATCAGGACACAGGATACAATCGACCGATTACCTTCCGCCGCAAAATTCGATACCATTATAGCACATTTTCGTCATAATACAAGTATTTCTTATATCGGATTCGTGAACAGTCACCATCAATCGCCATCATTCACCACAAACGTCAACAGTCACTGTCAGTCACCACAATTACCAACAATCGCCATCATTCACCACAAACGTCAACAGTCAACAGTCACCATTCACATTCCTGCCCAAACCGTTCTTAACTCTTTCCGGACACCTCACCCATTATTCTGTCAATCGCGGTGAATTCTTCCGAGTCTTCCCTTAAAATCCGCATAATCGAAGGAAACCGTTTCCTTCAGCGTTCCGTCCCCTGTTAATGCATAAATCGCCGGGAGCGGCATTCCGTTAAATGTATTGTTTTTAACGGTCGTGTAAATAGCCATGTCACCGAACACAAGATAATCGCCGATGTTTAGCGGCTTATCAAAGCTGTAGTCCCCGATAATATCACCCGAAAGACACGTCGGTCCGCCAAGCCTGCAGGCAAAAGGCTTTTCTCCCGGTTCTCCTGCCCCGTAAAGAGGCGGTCTGTAGGGCATTTCTATAACGTCCGGTGTATGGCACGCGGCAGACATGTCAAGAATGGCTATGTTCATATCCCCGTTTCTGACAATATCAAGCACCTGCGTCACCAGATATCCGGCATTCAGAGCCACTGCCTCACCCGGCTCAAGATAGACCTGCACTCCATACTCTTCGGCAAATTCCTTAATGCAGCGTTCCAAACGCGGCACATCATATCCGTCTCTTGTAATGTGGTGACCGCCGCCCATATTTACCCATTTCATTTTGGGAAGAATGTCACCGAATTTCTCCCTTACCGCACCGAGCGTGATTTCAAGCGCATCGGAATCCTGCTCGCACAGAGTATGAAAATGAATACCGTCGAGAAGCCCGACAGCCTCCGGTGTCATCTGTTCATCCCATATGCTTCTGGTGGTTCCCAGTCTGCTGCCGGGAGCACAGGGGTCATAAATCTCATGCCCTTCCTGAGTCGAACATTCGGGATTTACACGAAGCCCGATACTTTTTCCGGCCGCCTTTGCTTTCGGTCCGAATTTCAGAAGCTGACCCGGGGAGTTAAACACGATATGGTCCGCATATTTCAAAAGCTCATCAAACTCATCCTCACGATAAGCCGCGCAGAACACATGACACTCGCCGCATGCTGTTGACTGCGTGTTACATTCGATGCATCCGCTCTTAACATCACCGTCACAGCACAAATCGGTCGGTTCCTGCGTTTTCTCCGACCGGGTCCACTCCTCAGCTCCAAGCCTCGCCTCATACAACCCGCTTGCCTCGGTACCCGCCAGATAATTCTTAAGCAGCGGATAAAAATTAAAATTTGAAAAAGCCTTCTGAGCCAGAAGAATCCTGCATCCGGTATCCTCCTGCACCTTCTTTAATATCTCACCGTTCCTGCGCAGACGCCCCTCATCTATAAGATAAAGGGGCGTGCGAAGACAGTTTTCTTTTATTTTTTCAATAATGTCTGTTTCAATCATATTTTTTATTCATCCCGGAAATATTTATACCTGCCGGATTTATCATACGAAATACCATTCACTTTGCTTCGGACGTTTTCGGCTCGCTTCAAATATTACCCGGCCGTTATTCAAAACTCGCAACTGCATCGCCTGTTTCCCGTTAAAACAGGCAGTTTCGCGTTACTATTCACAGTCTGGACAAACCCCCATTCATAAGCCCTGCCTGCTGCGCAGTCAGTCGCTGCTTCGCAGCTGAAAGCTTATTCATGTGTTTTGTCCAGCCTCCATAGTCGGATAATAATATCCGCAAGCCCGAGAG
>JAZLIK010000046.1:0-15542 GCA_045617345.1 Lachnospiraceae bacterium
CGATGCTCGCCCTGCTTGATACAGCCATGTCAGCCGGATTATCAGCGGAATACGTTCTGTTTGACTCCTGGTTCTCGAATCCGGCTCAGATTGCTGCAATCAAGGACAAAGGAATGGATGTGATTGCCATGATTAAGAAGAGCAGCAGAATCAAATATGCCTATGCTTTTATAAAATAATACAAGCGGCAAAAGTACGTTATTTTTCGTCATTCCTGCCTGTAAGAAAAATAATGGACTTTATGAATGTGTTTTGGACAGCCTGTAAACAGTAACCGAAGAAATGCGTGTATAAATAGGCATCATAAAATCCGACGCTTGTATCATTAATGCATTCACACTTCTATAATAACGCCTGTCTCTGCTTCGTGCATTACATTTTTCCGGTTTTTTATAAAATTTTACTTTTTTTGTAACCTTTTTAACATTTCGATTGTATTATTAGTGAAGGCCTTCAAAAATACAAAGTAACAAAACATAGAAAGCAAATGGATGAAAAATATGAGATATTCTGTAGATGAAGTCAATGAACGCTTCAGACAAAGCCTGTTTGCGGCGTCATTCAATATATGTAAAAATCCGGAAGATGCTGAGGATGTCGTACAGGATGTTCTTGTTGAGTATCATTTATCGGGCAAAAACTTTGAAAGTGAAGAACATTTACGAAGCTGGCTTTTCAGAGTGGCAATCAATAAATCAAAAAATATATGCAAATCCTTCTGGCGGACGCACAAGACGACGCTCGGGGATTATATGGAAACACTTGTGTTCCCGACACACAAAAACCGTGAATTGTTTTCAGCGGTTCTGCGGTTGCCGGAAAAATTCAGGATTGTAACACATCTGTTTTACTATGAGGACTATTCGATTAAAGAGATTGCAGACATTTTGAAAATCAGTGAAAGTAACGCCAAAACAAGGCTTTCACGTGCCCGGGCTTTACTTAAAGAAAAGTTGCAGGAGGAATGGAACGATGACTGATAAAGATTTTTACAAGGAGACATTTAGCGTGCTTAAATCCTCCGGTGAGTTTATTTTGGAGGAAAAACAAATGAAGAAAGCAAAGATTAACAGGGTAATAACAAAATTGGCAACAGCAGTGGCTGCATTCGCACTTGTTCTCGCTGCAGGAAACGTGATCACATACGCTGCTACGGGAGAAACACTTTTCCACAAGGTTTCGGTCTGGATAAGCGGTTCGGAAAACGAGCTTGAGCTTAAACCGATTCAGACAGAAGACGGTTCCGAAGCCTACTTCGGAACAATACAGGTGGATGACAATACATATATGACAATTATTAAGTCCGGCGACGAAGTAAACAGTGAAACTACGGTTGAAGTGTCCGCAGATTCTATCAATTCCGATAAGGAAGGAGAGCTTTTGCAGCACGTGATTACTGTTGAAACAAACACAGCTACAGAATTTGTTTTTACCAACACAGACGATGAAAAAATTATTTTTGGTCATCCGGATGGAACAGAAAACGTATCGGATGAATCTGCTGAATAATTCCGGTTTTGAACAGGTTACTATACGCTGTCCGGCCTCAATCACATAGCCGTTATAACCAATGTCAGTAAGTTAAGGTGTATAGTAACGAATAACAACTTGTGAACAACAGGTATTATCAAAAAATGACCACCCGGCACTTGACGAAATTCATGAAGAATCCTACAATAAACCTCAGAGACAAATCGAAAGCGTTCAGAGCTGATATATCAGCTCTGAACGGTAAAGTTAGGAGATATCATGAATAAATCCGATATATCAAAGAATTTACTGACCATTACGGCGGTGAGTCTCATTTTGGGGCTCACCGCCTGTTCGTCTTCGGTCATTACCGACCATACAGACAGCAATATTTTATTTGAAAATGACAACAATTCACTTGATGGTAAAACGATTAACGGAGATAATGTAGTTGCAGCACAAAACGCACAATATCCCGTTAAACAGGATAATAATCCGGACACCGGTAACTCTTTCGTCCCGTCAGGCGGAGAACAGAATAGCCCCATCGACAATTCCGTGAACTCTCAGTCGGACAACGATGATACCTACACTGTTCAGAACGAAGAGTCCGCCGACGGCATTTCCGGCGACTCCCAAAATACAGCCTCTGACTGCGTTTCATTTTACAGTACCGGAATTACTCCGGAAATATTCGACAGAATTTCCGGTAAATCCTATCCTGCCGATACGGATAACTGCGAAGTCAGCCTCGACGAACTTAGCTACTGTCATGTCCTTTTCTATGGTTTTGACGGTCTGACTCATGAGGGTGAGCTCATTGTAAACACTGCCGTTGCTGCCGATATTCTGGATATTTTCGAGGAGCTGTACAAAAACAACTACCCGATTGAACGAATGGTACTCATCGATGAATATGATGCCAACGACGAACTGTCCATGCGTGACAACAATACATCCGCATTTAATTACCGTGTGGTATCAGGGTCAACCACTCTTTCCAATCACTCCTACGGACTTGCCATAGATATCAACCCTTTGTACAACCCGTATGTTGTGAACAAATCAAACGGAGATATTGAAGTTCAGCCTGCCACTGCCGGCGATTATATCGACCGCACAAACGGTAATCCCCATTATATCCTGAAGGATGACCTGTGCTACAGACTTTTCATCGACCACGGCTTTACATGGGGCGGAGACTGGAACACAAAAAAAGATTACCAGCACTTTGAAAAGAAACTTGATCAATAGATTACTATTCACAGTAAATGGTAACTTCAGTAAATGGTAACTTCAGTAACGAAAATATATAACACAAACAGGAGGAGAACATGGAAAACATCACTAAATTCAACGACGGCTCTAAAATGTGGGAAAAGAGCTTCAATCTTTTTAGCGCAAAGGTCTACATCCCTACCACGGACCTGATAACAGAATCTATCAACTATGGCTTCAGGGCGCCTTATCTGCTGGTTTTTGAGGAAAAAGCCATGAATTTTGAAGAGGCAAAGGCTTACGCCGACACTCTTGATTTCACAAAAATAGCTTCTTCATACGGAAGCAGCGTGGTTTTCATCTCGCCCATTAACGGCCAGACCTGGGAAAATGCCACATCTGACCTTTTCTCAGAGATTATCACAAATTCAAAGATTAACCAGTATTTTTCCGACGGTGCGGTTCACATGGTCAACAGATTTACCGGTGAATTTATCGGTGATTTCATCCGTGGCGCTATTTTCAGAACCTGCCTGTTCGGCAAGGGCGCTTCTGCAGACTACATTGCACGCTGCCTTCTGACGGAAACCATCGGTGACGGTCTCTGGGGACGTGCCGATATCTGCCCGGTTGTATGTACACTTGAGAATCTTTCAATAGTACCCCACCCCGACAGGCGCGATATACCCATTGTATCAGTGAACAACAGTGCAGAAATCAACGATGCACTGAAAGCTGCCTGTGACCACCTGCTTATAAAGAATGAAGTAAATTACTACGACGACTACTTCAGATTCTCACGCCGATTCAAGAGAATGGTCGGCGCACTTGAAGAGAATCCTTCACCCGAAGAGCTCGGAATCGTTGAAGAACCCGGAGTTCTTGAGGTAAAGACCTCTCCCGACAACATGGGCGATGACAAGGGTACGGAGACCCATAAAATCGGGTATATGGCATTCTATAACAGGGGAATTTTCGCAAACGGAGCCAAGGTTCCTCTTGTACTCGGCTTCCACGGCGGCGGAGATTCCATCTACTTCCTGGCTGAGACAGCCGGCTGGGAAATGATTGCTCACAAATACAATTTCCTGCTTGTAAACATTGAGAACCATCTGAACAGCACCGCTACCGAAATGATGGCTCTGATTGACCATCTCAAGTCAAAATACAACATTGATTCCGAGCGAATCTACGCCAGCGGTTTCTCTATGGGCGGCTGCAAATCCTGGGATCTTTTCCAGGAGTATCCCGGTGTTTTTGCCGCACTTGCTCCCATGGATGCCACCTTTGACCACGGCTGCAACTCCTACGGTCAGAAATCACCCTCATTCAACGAGGATACCATCGTTCCCGTGTTCTACGCAGGCGGAGAGATTACTCCTCTTCCCGAGCTTCCTTTCCAGGCCGAAAAGTGCTACGACCGTATGAAATACGTTATGGGAGTCAACAAGACAAAGACAAAGTATGACGTCCGTTTTGAGGATAAAGACAACTGGGCTGACCGCATCTGGGGTATCAGCGGTGATGAAATCGTGAAAATCCCCGACAATACCCGCAACAGTGTGCTCACCCTGAACCTCTTTGAAAGCGAGAATGGCTGTTGCTATAACATTTTTGCCTGCATCAGCGGTCAGGGACACGAATGCCGACCTCATACCTGTGAAAACGCATGGAAGTATATGTCTCAGTTCCGACGTCTTGCCGACGGAAGTCTTGCAGGCGGCAAAATGGCCGATATAAAGGCGATTTTCGAATAAATCAACCGACTATAATAACAAATAACTACCGACATTTATTTACAAAAAAACACCGACGTTTATTTACAAAAATCAAACGACGTTAATTTACAAAAAACAACCGACGTTTATTTGCAAAAATCAAACGACATTTATTTACAAAAATCAACCGGAAGTTATTTACAAAAATCAACCGGGGTGCACGGAAACAATTCATATTTCCGCGTACCCCGGTTTTTTTGTTAATATTCACTTATCCGACTTGCCTGATTGTGAAGTTTACTTTTTCTCTGTTATCCGACTTACCTGATTGTGAAACTTACCTTTTCCGTGTTATCCGACTTGCCTGATTGTGAAACTTACCTTTTCCTTGTTATCCGACTTACCTGATTGTGAAACTTACCTTTTCCGTGTTATCCGGCTTACTTGACTGTGAAGTTTACCTTTTCCGTGTTTCCTGCCTTGTCGGTAACTACAAGCTCATACTCACCGGCATCGGCAATCTTCTTGCCCGACTTAATCTTCTTGCCGTTAAGCTTTGCGCTCTTTATTCCCGAAGCATCGGAAAACTTTACTGTTACGGCCTTCTTGTAAGCTGCTCCGTTCTTTACACCCTTAACTGTGGGAGCCTTTGAATCCTTTACTACGGTAAAGGTTTTGCTTGCATTCTTTGTAACTACCTCAATAACGTACTCACCGTCAGCCTTAAGCATGATGGTTTTTGATGACTGCTTTTTACCGTTGACGGTAATTGACTTAACCTTATCACCGGTTACAACCTTTATCTTGTCTTTGCCTGTATTCAGAGTTTTGATATTCAGGTCAATCAGCTTGTCTGATGATGCGGTATATGCATAAAACTTGTCGATGCCGGTATCAACTCCAAGCTGCCATGTAGCAGTCTTCTTGTCCTTTGAAAGAGTTCCGTTTGTAAAAATAATCTTCTCGGGCAGGGTTACAGAAAACTCAATCTTTATGCCCTTAAGAATTTCTGTAAGCTCGGGCATATCCATAGCTGCTGCCATACCTTCTGTGTCGAAAGCAACTTCGGAATTGAGCTCTTCTGCCTCAGCAACAAACTCTGTAGCTGTGATTGTCATTAATTCTGAATTAATCTCGCCCTGGGGAATAACCTCACTGCTGCCAAACGTAAAATATGTCTCGCCGTCCTTTTCGAATCTCGACACATTCATGCCTTTATCTTCATTTGCCATCAGTAAATACTGCTCAATTTCATCAGCTGATAACTCAGGAATTTTTTCTCCCGACTCCTCTGCCGTCTGCTGCATTAATGCGTTAAATTCAGCGACCGACATGGTCTCTTTTATGTTCATTGTGATATTTCCGTCTTCATCAACCGTAATATTCTCTTCAATACCACAAGCCGTAAACGAGAAAATCATAACAACTGCAAGTAATACTATAAGTAATTTTTTCATTCGTTTTTCCTCCTTGTTCCGATGGTAAAATGTTCCCTGCTGATCCGTTTCCGAATTGGCTTCTTTCGTATTAACTTCTTTCAAATCGGCTTCTTCCGGATTATTTTTTTCGTACCACCTTCTTCGGAATCAGCTTCTTTCTTTTCAGCATTCTCTATAGTCTTCTCTATAGCCTTCTCTATAACCTACTCTATAGCCTTCTCTATAACCTTCTCTATAACCTACCCTATAGCCTTCCCTATAGCCTTCCCTGTTTACTTCTTCTTTATCTGCTTTGTCTTTTTACCGTTGTTACCGGTCAATACATCAATTACCAGCTCAACCAAACCTATAAGTAAATCAAATAAACAGTCCGTCATTTCCCACTCCTATGTGAATGAGTTTCTAACGCTTTATCAGCTTCAGGATATCCTCTCCGGCTTAAAAGAATCCCCATGTACCTCACAGGAATTCAATGAAACACATGGGGACACATTGGTCAATTTATTTCGAACACCAATTTTCTTCACAGTCCGAACAATCCGTTCAAATACCGATTAAGGAATCTGAACCGTTACAGCCGATGTGAACTTTGTAGGGAATGTCTTTACAGGTGTCTTTACGAATGCTCTAACCTTGTACTTTAATGTCTTTCCTGATGTCTTAGCCTTGAGTGTTGTAAAGCTTGTAACCTTCTCGCCATATATAGACTTAATTCTTTCCCATTCCTTTGTCTTTCTGTTGTACTGGAAAATGCTGTAGCCTGTTGCGTCCTTTACGGGCTCCCATGTAAGAGTAACCTTTTTGTCTCTTCCGACTGAAGCCTGAAGATTTGTAGGAGCTCCGGTAAGCTTGTGGTCAACGGCTACACCGTATAATACATCACTTGTAAGTCCTACCTCTTCAAACTCGATGTAGTACTTACCAGCCTTAAGTGTCTTTGCGAACTGCTGTGATGTGCAGTTGGTCTCTTTATCAAACTTCCAGTTCTGATTTGAATATCCGTAAAGGATGTCTCCGTTGCTGTTGCGGATAATCATGTTTGCTCTGGGCTTGCCGTTCAGGTTCTTCTCATAATCACCGTACATAATTGTGGTGAAATAAACCTTCATCTTTCCGGGAACCTTAATAACAAAATAATGAGAAACATTGGCCTGTGTTGATACAGAACCTTCTGCCCAGTCTGTTACCATTGCATTGGTACCAAACTTAATGGGGCTTGCAGCTTCCTTCCACTTTTCCTCCGATGCCTGTACATTTGCAGGTGCGCAGATAATAACAACGGCAATCACTGCAAAAATCATCGATAAAACTGCTGCTATACTACTCTTTGTCTTTTTCATGACTTTCCTCCGTATTTAATTTTATATGTAATGCTGACGACTGATACCGTTCACAGCCGGGAAATAACGGACAGACGTCGGAAACCTGTTTCCAAACGTAGGGACATAATTATCCGACTATGAATAGAGCGACGCATTCATGCCGATAGTATACATTATTTTTTTTAATAATTCCATACCCAATTTTGCAAAATAAGAAATTTTATTTCACTGATACAATGATAATATGATACAAGCGTCAAAGGTACGTTATTTTTCGTCAAGCCTGCTTGTAAGAAAAATAATGGACTTTATGACGCCAAAAACATGAAAAAACGTTACTATTCACAGTCGGATAATAATAAACGCAAGCCGAGAGCCTGCTCTCGGGCTTGTGGATATTATTATCCGGCTATGGAGGCTGGACAAAACACATGAATAAGCATTAAGCCGTGAAACGGCGACTGACTGCGAAGCAGGCAGGGCTTATGAATGTGTTTTGCCCAGACTGTGAATAGTAATGAAAAAACAGCCATTATTGAAGAAAAATAAGCGGATTTTGAATGTTTTAGCATTTCGAGAGCACACAGTGCGAAGAAATGCGTGTATCATGAAATCAACCTCAGCAAATCTCGGCGCCGGCTGCGAAATTCTTCTCGGGAACCATCAGGCTCAGCTCACCGTTTTCGTCCTCCGCACAGAGAAGCATTCCCTCCGAAACAAGTCCCGCAAGAGTTGCAGGCTTGAGGTTGACAACAACCATTACCTTCTTGCCGACCATCTGCTCAGGCGAATATGCAGACTTAATGCCCGATACAATCTGCTTCACATCATCACCGATCTTCACCTTGGAGCACAGAAGCTTCTTTGACTTCTTTACTTCCTCGCAGGCGATAATCTCACCGACACGGAACTCAAGCTTAGCGAAATCATCATAGGTAATTTCCGGCTTTGTGGGGACATGAAGTCCGGGGAAACCTGCTCCTTCCGCTGTCTTTGCAGCATCCGAAGCGCCATCGGAGCCACTGTTACCGGCAGGTGCGCTTCCGAGAGGCGTACCGTCCGGATTAAGTCCAAGCTTAGCCTGCTCGGCGGCATACTCTGCTGCCTGCTTTTTGCGGATTTCCTCAACCTTCTCCATAATCTCCTTCTGGTCGAGTCTGGCGAAGAGAACCTCGGGAGTTGCGGTTACCTTATTTCCCGAAGGATACAGGCCGAAGCTGTCCAGACTGTCAAGCTCTCTGTCCTTATCGTTCAGCTGTGCAAGTATTTTTGCTGCGGTTTCGGGAAGGAAGCTCTTCAGCAGGTTGGCGCCGATGGAAATGCTCTCGACCAGATTGTAAAGAACGGTAGCCAGACGGTCCTTCTTTGCCTCGTCCTTGGCAAGCGTCCAGGGTGCTGTCTCGTCAATGTACTTGTTGCAGCGCTTGAAGAGATTGAAAATCTCTGTGAGCGCATCCGCAACACGAAGCCCGTCCATCTTTGCGATAACGATATTCTTTGTTGCCTTTGCCAGAGCGATAAGCTCGTCGTCCACAGGCTCTGCCGCACCGGTATTTGTTACAACACCGTCAAAATACTTGTTGCTCATGGAAACGGTTCTGTTTACAAGGTTTCCGAGAATATTTGCAAAATCGGAATTCAGGCGCTCCACCAGAAGCTCCCAGGTGATGATTCCGTCATTTTCAAAGGGCATCTCGTGAAGCACAAAATAACGTGTTCCGTCAACGCCGAAAAGCTTTGCCATGTCGTCGGCATAGATTACGTTTCCCTTTGACTTGCTCATCTTCTCGCCGCCCTGAAGAAGCCAGGGATGACCGAATACCTGCTTAGGCAAAGGCTCGCCAAGTGCGAGAAGGAAAATGGGCCAGTAAATTGTATGGAATCTGATGATATCCTTGCCGATCAGGTGGAGATCGCAGGGCCAGTATTTTTTATAAATTTCATCATGATTACCGTCAACATCGAAGCCGAGACCGGTAATATAGTTTGTAAGCGCATCAAGCCATACATAAACCGTATGTTTGGGATCAAAGTCAACAGGAATGCCCCACTTTACCGATGTTCTCGATACACAGAGATCCTTGAGCCCCGGAAGCAGGAAGTTCTTCATCATCTCGTTCTTACGTGACTCAGGCTGAATGAATTCAGGATGCGTATTGATATGCTCGATAAGTCTGTCGGCATACTTGCTCATCTTAAAGAAATAAGCCTCCTCCTTTGCGGGCGTACATTCTCTTCCGCAGTCGGGGCACTTGCCGTTCACAAGCTGCGATGCGGTGTAGAAGGACTCACAGGGCTTGCAGTACATTCCCTCGTATTCATTCTTGTAAATATCGCCCTGATCGTAAAACTTTTTGAACATTTTCTGAATCTGCTTAACATGATCCTCATCGGTGGTTCTGATGAATTTATCATATTTGGCACCCACCAGATCAAAAATTCCTTTAATTTCCGATGAAACGTCATCTACAAATTCCTTCGGCGTTTTGCCCTGCTGTGCAGCCTTTTCCTCTACCTTGATACCGTGCTCATCGGTTCCTGTCTGGAAACGAACATCATAGCCCTGATACTTTCTGAATCTTGCGATGCTGTCGGCCATGATTATCTCATAAGTGTTTCCGATATGAGGTTTGCCTGACGCATAAGCAATGGCAGTTGTGATGTAATAAGGTTTCTTCTCCATAATGCATATCCTCCAATTTGAAAAATTTGTTTGTAACAGTTATTATTTGCGGCCCGGCAAATATTTTAGCTACCGGTTATTTCGATACACGGCAAACTTTAATGCCACCGGTTATTTCGATATCCGGCAAGTTTTATTGCCCCGGTTATTTCGATACCAGGCAAGTTTTTTATTGCCACCGGTTATTTCGATATCCGGCAATCATTTATTGCCTCCGGTCATTTCGATATCCGGCAAAAAACAAAAGGCCCCCGTCCTATTAAAGACGAGAGCCGTAGCTTCGTGATACCACTTTAATTTACCCATACCTCGCGGTACAAGCCTCAGTAACTGTCCATCAACAGTCTGTCCTGTAACGGGCACACCCGGATGATGCTAATACGCAAACAACCCGATCTCATAAAACTTCAGACCGGCTTCACTCTATAAAGCGCCTGTCATAATTCGATAAACCGGCAACCAACACCTTCACACCGGTGACCGAACGAAACCGTCATTCGTCGCTATTCACATCATTAGCTCTGAGACCATCTTCAGCCGCTCCCGTACCATCCCCTCTCAGCAAACAGGGATTCTCTGTAGATACTCACATCAGCTTACTCTTCTCTTCACAGCTTTTCACAACAGCGAGTATATCATCCTTTTTACGATTCGTCAACCGTGAATTTTGTAATAACCCCGATAATGTTACTATTCACAGTCAATCCGTCTGTATTATCCATTTTGGCAAGGCATAAAGCTTCGCCTCTGTTGAAGAGCAAAAAACAAGTTGAAGCCGATTCTATGGTTTCACCTTGCTTTTTGAGGGAAATCGACTGCAGATAATATCCATTGTTGCTATTGGCAGCTTAATGTCAAAACCATCGTTCATTTAGCTCCATACCTTCAGGAAGAATAAGGTTAAGGTTCTCACAACCCCTGAAAGCACCTGCTCCATTTGATTCCGTTGCGGCAAAAGCTTCTTTCGGCATATTAATCCAATAATGCCTGACTGCGCAGCAGAAAAATCTACTTTTCCGGCTTATTCAGCAGCACCGGTACAGGAACAAATGTGATTAACGGGAGCAGAATGCCACTGACGGTGTCGCCCGCAGATGCCGAACATATCACATACGCCGCCATGACGGTATAGAACGCCAGTGCTGCAATATTGCACGGCTTTGTTGCCCACAGAAACTCAAACGGGTCCATCGGCAAAAGAATGTGCTTCAAATTATAATAGGATGCGGGCAGCGCCGGGATGAGCATCACAAGCCACATCACAGCACAGAACATATCCCTGTCTTTCCATGCGAAGAAAGCAACCAGAGCCATCACCGCCATAATCACAGGCAATAACGGAAATTGCCCTTGCTTTACCGGAGCCTTCGCCGTCATCCGCCACTTTATCCAGTGTGCCGAAGTTAGCTGAAAGCAGAAAGAAGTTACAGCCGAAAATGCCTAACATTCCAATGCTGACCGCCTCCGTCATATTGCACCAGATATTGACTACATAAGAAAGCCTTTGTAACGCAAAGCACCCCGCCGCACAGACGAGGATTTGCAGATACATCGGCTTTTTCTTTTTGAAGAGCTTCACCGCACCGAAACCGAACGCAAACGCCGCCACAAGGAACGATGTAAGCCCGAAAATAATGTTTTGCATTATCTACTCCATTTACACCAAATACAAAAGAGTATAAAGATACCCATATCAGAATCAAATTGATGCTATTAAGAAGAGGTATTTTCTCATCCGTACCGTCAACAACAAATAAAGCCTTCATATTCTCCGAATCCCAATCGGCGCCAAGCTGGACATATACCGTTAAATCATCAGTAAAGTGCATATACCGTGCTCCTGAAGCGTCGTAACATTCACACAGAAAAAGATAATGATTATTGTTGACGGATTTTCGAGACGCCTCATCTTTATAATGTGTCCCCTCCTATTCTGCCGCATAGGAAATAATTATTCAATATCCGTAAAATAACCGTTTCCAAGTACTTCAAGCTTATTACCGTTAATAAAAAGTGTCGTTTCCTCTGTCAGAACATGAATAGGCATTTTCTCATTAAGCTTCCTGATGAACTCCCGGCTTTCTTCAGTCCCCTTATAATGACAAAACAGAGAAACACCCGAAAATACGTCAAAGCCTTCGAGATCTGTCAAACCTGCTTCATTTTCATCTTCAAAGCCTGCTACTTCTATTGAAGCTCCCAGGATAATGGCTCCGGCGCTTCCTCCAAATATTATTCCGTCTCTTTTCAGATAACCTGCCAGGTTATCAAATGCTCCGCTGTCTTTCAATTCTTTGAGAAGTTTGTAAGTATTTCCGCCTCCGATAAAAACAGCACTGAACTCATCCAGATTGCTTTCCGCTATTTTAGCGGCATCCGTCATCATAATTATTTCAGGTACATTTACCTGGCATAACTCCTTTGTGATAAAATCCATGCATCCCGGATACCGCGATTCATCCAGCGCAATCGGAATATACAAAATCGGCTTGCTGTGGTCAATTACTTCATTAAAGCGTCTGCAGGCATTTTCCGTAGCTTTTCCCGAGCCGCCGCCATTCATAAAAACACGCATAAAAATCTCCTCCTGTTTTTGTTTTTCAGTACGCCATCCTGTATATGTCGAGCATTTCTTCGTAACCAAGCTTCATGTAGCCTGCCAGAATTCTTGTTTTATTTCTTGAACACATCAGGGCAAGCTTCTCAAGCGAATCTTCTTTTACATCAAGCTCACGGAGTGAAGTCGGCATACCGATGCTTTTATAATAATCTTCCTGCATACCGATGGCCTTCAGTATAGTATATTCGGGGTGCTCGAAATCGGTATCAAGATTCCAGACATTTGTCGCGAATTGTAACCATCTCTGGATATTACTCTTATATACGTAACGTGCCCAGCTGCACCACAGCGCCGCAAGTCCCGCACCGTGAGCAACCTTCGGATACATACCCGACACCTCATGCTCAAGCTGGTGAACCGTCAGCTGAAAGCTGCGGCCGTACTGTGTCAGTCCGTTATGGGCAAGTGATGAAGCCCACATCATGTTTGCACGGGCCGTATAGTCCGTCGGATTCTTTACCGAATCAACACCCGCTTTCATAACACTTTTAATAACCGCCTCGGCAATCGAATCGGTCAGATAAGTATCCTCACCGGGACAAAAGTACCGTTCAATTGTATGCATTGCTATATCAACTGCGCCGCAGGCCGTCTGATAAGCATTTACCGAAAATGTAAGCTCCGGATTTTCAACGGCAAAATCCATCCTGTTGCAGGTACAGCCGTACCCTCTCTTCTCACCGGTCTCTTCGTTGGTAATTACACAGGAATTCGACATTTCCGAGCCGGCTGCACTTAAAGTAAGAACCGCACCCTTATTCAAAGTCTTTGCCGGAACGGCCTTTCCAAGAGAGAAATCCCATACATCCACGTCCGGGTTCGCCACACCGTTCGCAATATCCTTTGCCGAGTCCATAACCGACCCGCCACCGACTGCCAGGACAAAATCAACTCCCTCTTTAACGCAGAGCGCAATTCCTTCCCTTACAAGCTTAAGCTCCGGATTTGGCACTACACCGCCCAGCTCAACAAAGCTTATAGCCTCGTCCGTCAGGCTTTTTCTGATTCTGTCCAAAAGTCCGCTCGTCTCAGCCGAATGACCGCCGTAATGAAGCAGCACCTTTCTCGGTCTGAACGCTGCGACCAGCTTTCCTGTCTTAAACTCTTCATCTTTTCCGAAATACACCCTTGTCGGTGTTTCATATATAAAATTATCCATTTGTCTTCTCCCAAAGCAACTAAATGTTTTCTTTCCGTAAAAGCATCAAATTCTTCGTTCTCCCAAAACAGCTAAATGTTTCTTTCCGTAAAAGCATCAAATTCTTCGTTCTCCCAAAGCAGCTAATTGTTCTCTTTTCGTAAAAGCATCAAATTCTTCGTTCTCCCAAAGCAGCTAAATGTTCTCTTTCCGTAAAAGCATCAAATTCTTCGTTCTCCCAAAGCAGCTAATTGTTCTCTTTCCGTAAAAGCATCACAAGCTCACATTAACCGTTCAAAACACCCTGTATACACATTCCCCGGTTCAAACGTGAAGCTCGCTCCGCTTGAATTGCCCATCAGGAATTTACTCCCGATTCTGCCCGCATGCAATAATACCGTTATCATCATATCACAAACCCAAATCTTCTACAACCGTTTACAGTTGCTGAAACGTCACGTTAATAGTAACGCATTATTTCATGTTTTTGATTGACTTTTTGCCAAAATCATAATATACTATTATTTGTGATTTTTTGCATAACCGGTGAATATTTATCCCGGAATAATAAAGCAGGAGGATTTTTTCATGTCAACAAAAGCAATGTACAAGATTGACGAGATCGGCAAGGGAAAAGTCGGTTTCTCTACCACACGTTCAATCATCGAAGCCGCTTTCTACGGCAACAATGTAGTTAAAGTTAACACATTAAAGGAAGCTTACAATTTAGCTAAGAACTCACCCGGAACAATCGTTACCGATATGCCCGTTTACCGTGGTGAAGAGTTCGGTCTTGACTCAGACGCAAAGGTTCTTCTTTTCAACGATGGTGCTGTTACAGGCCGTTATGCTCAGGCTCGTCGTATCAAGGGTGAGCCCGGTGTAGACGAGAAGAAGCTTGACAAGGTAGTTATGGATGCTATCTACAAGACACGTTGGAAGAAGATGTACCATGCTACATGTTACGTAGGACTTGATTCCGAGTTCATGGCAAAGGCTCATCTCCTTATTCCCGAGGGAGAAGAGAACCTTCTCTACAACTGGATGCTTAACTTCCAGTATATGTCAGACTGCTACAACAAGATGTATAAGAATTCACAGCCTATCGGAAACGGTAACGAGCCTGATATCTACATCTTCTCAGATCCCCAGTGGGCACCTGTTGCAGCACCCGATGTTGATTACAGCTGCTTAAGCGATGATCTTACACTCTGCTACTTCGATACAAACGCTAACTGCGCTGCTATCCTTGGTATGAAGTACTTCGGTGAGCACAAGAAGGGAACTCTTACAATGGCTTGGGCTCTTGCAAACCGTAACGGTTACGCTTCATGTCACGGCGGTCAGAAGGAGTACTCACTTGAAGGCGGCAAGAAGTTCGTTGCTTCTGTATACGGTCTTTCAGGATCAGGTAAGTCAACACTTACACATGCAAAGCATGGCGGAAAGTATGACTCATTTGGCGGTATCAAGGTTCTTCATGATGATGCATTCATCATCAATACAGAGACATGTGCTTCTGTAGCTCTTGAGCCTACATATTTCGATAAGACAAGTGACTATCCTACAGGATGTCCCGATAACAAGTACCTTCTTACAGTTCAGAACTGTTCAGCTACCATGGATGAGGACGGCAAGATCCAGCTCGTTACAGAGGATATCCGTAACGGTAACGGACGTGCCATCAAGTCAAAGCTCTGGTCTCCTAACCGTGTAGACAAGATTGACAGCCCCGTAAACGCTATCTTCTGGATTATGAAGGATCCTACAATCCCTCCTATCGTTAAGCTTAAGGGATCGGCTCTTGCAGCAGTTATGGGTGCTACCCTTGCTACAAAGACCTCTACCGCAGAGCGTGTTGCTGCAGGTACAGACCTCAATGCAATCCGTATCGTTCCCTATGCAAATCCTTTCAGAACATATCCTCTTGCTAA
>JAZLIK010000047.1:0-17382 GCA_045617345.1 Lachnospiraceae bacterium
ATACTTGCCTTCCATGATTACAATGACGATATGCTTCAGGAATATGAAGATTTTGCCGCTTTTATGGCATATGAGCTTAAGAAGAATCCTCCGGCAGTGGTAAGAAAGCGGGAGACACTGTAAAGGCAAAACGAAAGTTTCACCAATAATTACTCCTTAATCTTGCTTCTGCAGAAGGTGCAGAGGTTACGGTATATGCTATATGGAAGCAGAACTGAAATATACTCAATGACGGTTGCAGCTGTCGGTAAAGTATGATAAGAAAGCAATAGAAGTTATTGATTCGACAACTGATTTAGAATCAGTAAAAGCAAAATATGCCGATAAGTACGAAGAGCTTTACGATAAGTATTGTGGCTGGGAAGATGGAAAATGTGCACAAAAGTGCGTAGAAGAATTATTCTCGAATAACTTTTGTTCGAATAAACCTTGACATTTTCTGAATTGTAGGATATATTAATGTAAGTACAATTATTATACTTCATGAATAGGAGAAGCGGTATGGCAAAGAGAATACTTGTATGTGATGATGCAGCATTCATGAGAATGATGATAAAGGATATACTTACGAAGAATGGTTATGAGATAGCAGGAGAGGCTGAAAACGGTGCAGTTGCAGTTGCAAAGTACGCTGAGACAAAGCCCGATCTGGTTATGCTTGATATTACTATGCCTGAGATGGATGGAATACAGGCATTGAAGAAGATAAAGGAGTCAGATCCTTCGGCACTTGCTATTATGTGCTCGGCTATGGGTCAGCAGGCGATGGTTATCGAGTCGATTCAGTCCGGAGCCAGGGATTTCATTGTAAAACCTTTCCAGCAGGACAGAGTACTTGAGGCTATCAAGAAGGTTATCGGTTAAGTTTAGAATTACAGGACCTGTCATTATTTGGCAGGTCTTTTTTTTACTTTATAGGAAATTGCGTCCTGTTAAGTAAAAAGTTACATGCATTTTGCTTTATGGCAATAAACAGTACGAGATAAGGTTGTTCGAATAGTGACCTGTGAATAGCACAACAATCGTGCATATGTTTCTGAACGGACGCTGAACAGTTACTTTGAAACTTGTATCATATTATGGAGGGAAAAATGGCAAAGAAGAACAGTAATTCAAAAAAAGACGACAAAATTACCAACGCATGGATGAAGTATGATGAGGCCGGAATAAAGGATATCATGGCTCTAAATGAGGAATACAGGCAGTTTATTTCCAAATGCAAGACTGAGCGTGAATGTGTCGATGAGCTTGTAGCAATGGCTGAACAGAACGGATATAAGGATTTATATTCTGTGAAGAAGGTAAAAAAAGGAGACAGGCTTTACTGCACGAATAAAGGAAAAGCCCTGTGTCTGATGATAATCGGAGATGAGCCGCTTGCCAACGGAATGAAGATTCTCGGGGCGCATATTGATTCACCAAGACTTGACTTGAAGCAGAATCCGCTGTATGAGGATACGGAGCTTGCATTTATGGATACCCATTATTACGGCGGAATCAAGAAATACCAGTGGGTGACACTTCCGATGGCTATTCATGGAGTGGTATGCAAAAAGGATGGAAGTACGGTAAAGGTTGTTATCGGAGAAGAGCCTTCGGATCCGGTAGTCGGAATATCAGATCTGCTGATTCACCTGGCTCAGGATCAGATGGAGAAGAAGGGCAATAAAATAGTTGAAGGCGAGGACCTGAATGTCCTTGTGGGAAGCATGCCATTAAAGGATGAGGAAAAGAATGCGGTAAAGGCAAATGTTCTGAAGCTCATAAAAGAAAAATATGATTTTGAAGAGTCTGACTTCATGTCGGCTGAGCTTGAAGTGGTTCCTGCCGGAGAAGCCAGAGATTACGGACTGGACAGAAGCATGATAATGGGTTACGGACAGGACGACAGAATATGTGCGTTTACTTCGGCAAAGGCACTGCTCAACTGTAAAAAGACTGACAGAACCGCTGTCTGCATCCTGGTTGACAAAGAAGAAATAGGCAGTGTCGGAGCCACCGGAATGACCTCCTTCTTCTTTGAAAACATGGTTGCGGAGCTGCTTGACAGAATGGGTGAATACAGTGAGCTGAATGTCAGAAGGGCACTTGCAAATTCATGTATGCTTTCGTCTGATGTAAGTGCGGCTTACGACCCGAATTATCCTTCTGTTATGGAGAAGAAAAACTGCGCATACTTTTCGAGAGGAATGTCGTTTAACAAGTTTACAGGTTCACGCGGAAAATCAGGGTCAAATGACGCAAATCCCGAATATATTGCCAAAATCCGTGCAGCACTTGAAAAACACAATGTTTCGTACCAGATGTCGGAGCTTGGAAAGGTTGACCAGGGCGGCGGAGGAACAATAGCATATATCATGGCAAAATACAACATGGAGGTTATCGACAGCGGCGTGGCGCTCCACAACATGCATGCTCCGTGGGAGGTTGCCAGCAAGGTAGATGTTTATGAGACTGAAAAGGGTTATGAGGCATTTTTGAAGGAAATGTGACAGCAGTACCTGTGACCGGATATTTGATGGGCAGAAAATGAATACCGGAAGCAAGGCTTACGACCGGATATTTGATGGACAGAAAATGAATACCGGAAGCAGAGCTTACGACCGGATATTTGATGGGCAGAAAATGAATACCGGAAGCAGGGGCTGCGGATGGATATATGGCGGATTGTTAACCGCGATGTAGTATGGCTGCGGGAACATACAGACGGGGGAAAAGATGAGATATCTTCTGAAAATACTTACAGAACGAATAGTAAAAAACAAGATAAAGAAACAGCTGAATCTGATATTTATCATATCAATTATACTTCCGATGCTGCTTGTGGCGGCATTCCCAATGTTCTATATCGGGACGGTTATCGGGACACATTATGATGAGATAGTCGGATCGATAGAACTTGACGAAAACGGAAGAGTATACAGCTATACTGACAAGTATCTGCTGGATAATTCCGGTAAAATACTTGAATTTGTCAAGAATCATGAGGAAGTCATAAAATATACCAAGGCATGGCAGGGTAGCGTGGAATTCGGAGATGATGATTATTATGTTTCAATATCGCTTTCGGGCCTGAGCACTGATGTAATGGTTTTTATATGCGCATTCAGTGATAAATCGACGATGAGCATGTTTAATATCATTCTGCTATGTATCATGATGCTTGTACTGGCACTTTTGATATCTTATCTCGTTATGTCGTTCTATGCTAACTATTTTTCGGCCCGTGTGGGAGAACTGAGAAAGGCTATGCACAATGTAAGTAATGAGGTATATGAGGTCCCGAAGACGCTTGTCGGTGAAGACGAGCTGTCTCAGGCGTATGACGATCTGCGAAACATGATAGAGCGAATCAAAGAAATGGATGCCAGTGTGTTCGAAGCAAAGATAAATGCCGAAAGATTTGCTACCGAGCAGCAGATGATGGAATACAAGATGCTGGCCAGCCAGATAAATCCTCATTTCCTGTACAATACACTTGAGGCTATCAGAATGAGAGCTATTTCCAGCGACGATAAGGAGGTTGCGGATGCCATAAAGCTTCTGGGCAAGTCTCTTCGTTATGTGCTCGAAAATACCGGAACAATATCGGTACCGTTAAGCAAGGAAATGAACTATATTGTCACATATATCAAGATAATAAAGTTCAGATTTGCCGATAAAATCAATTACTCTTCAAATGTAGATGAGTCAATCGATGCCGACAACTGCAGCGTTCTGCCGCTTCTGCTTCAGCCGATAGTCGAAAATGCGGTTCTTCACGGACTTGAAAATGTGGTAAACGGAAATATTGTGATGAGTGTTATGAAAACCGATGAGGATATGATGAGCATTACCATTGAAGATGACGGATGCGGAATGGATGAAAAGCAGCTTACGGAAATCCGACAGAAGCTGGACAATCCGGGAGATATACCCGGAAAGAGCATCGGTCTTTACAACATTAACCAGCGAATAAAGCTGTTCTATGGTGAAAAATACGGAATGCAGGTTGAGAGTACACTTAATGAGGGGACAAAGGTTATTCTGAATATACCGATGAGAATCATACAGTAAACAATGGATGCAGACGACAGTGACTGCAGGCCTGACTAGAAAATCCGGTTTTCGAACCGGGATTATCTGCTTTATGGCAGATAATGTTAAGTAGTTAATTCTGTGTTTATATTGAATGGGTTTGGGACAGGCTGTGAATAGCAACACTCGGAACCGGTTCAATGGATTCGAAAAAATAAAAAAACGTCAAAAGTTATCGGCTTTTGACGTTTTTGTTTTCTTATGAAAGACTTTACAGGTCATTCGTCATCTTCATCGGGTACAAATGAGCTTCCGGTGTTCTGGTTTGCACCGGGCCACAGGAGAGAACGTCTGTATTCGGCGGGACTCATGCCGACGTATTTCTTGAACTTCTTATGGAAATAATCAACATTGCTGTAGCCGATTCGTTCGGCTATTTCGTATACCTTTAAGTCACCGTCACGCAGAAGCTTCTTTGAATTCTTTATACGGATGTGGTCAACATAAGAATTAAAGCTTTCGTTGACTGCCTTCGTGAAAATTTTTCCGAGATAAGCACTGTTGTAGCCGAAAAGCGGTGCAATTGTCTCAAGCTTGATATTGTTCTGATAATTATGGTCAATGTAGTAAATAACATCGTCAAGAATGCTGTTCGAGGAAGGATTTCCTGTGGCATTCATAATCATTTCAAACTGCTCGGAGAAGAACAGGATGATTTCATAGAGATAATACTTTTTGTCTATATTCTCAATGATGGTTGAGTTTGACGGGAAAGGAATGCCCTGTGAACCGAAAACCATTGAAATTTTCTCTTTTATCTGCAGATACAGGTCGGTGCAGAACAGCTTAACCGAGTCGATGGATGCGGTAACATCCGAAAGGTATTTTTCAAGGTTGAACAGGATTTCAGCCACTTTTTTTCTGTTGAAGGTCTGGAGATGCTCGGTCAGAACACGGGTGTAATAGGAAATCATGCCGTCATCAAGTGTCTCCTTGAGGTCATTTACACCGGGCATATCGGAATAGCCGATGGTATGCTGGTCCTGTGCACAGAAAAATCGACGTCCGAGAAGAAAATGGGCATCCTGATAGGAGCTGTATATTCGTTTTACGTCGGTGACGGGAGAACCGTAGCAGACAAAAAACGAATCAAGCGGGCTTCCCTTTTCCGGGGTATAATTGTCAAATTTCTCAAGAAAGTTGCTGAACAGATTGATGGCAACACCACCCTTGAGGAGTATAACATCGTTACCGTCAATAATCAGGTGGTCAAGGATGTTCTCGGAATTTTTCGGTACATTCAGAAGTTCGGGGAAATCATATGTTTTGATGGCTACCTGCTGTCTGTAATTCTCGTAAATGATTACCTGGTAAATCGATGCTGTCAGACCCAGTTCTTCAAGCTCGGAATCTGAGAATCGGGAAGGATTTACGGTACCGGACACTATTTCGTTGATGATGGATTCTCTGGCTTTGACACGGAAAACATCGTTCAGGTTTGTTGACTGATTTTCGGCATCAAGCAGTTCCTTGATATGGTTGACGGCATCGAGCAGTTCTTCATCGTCGATAGGTTTGGTAATATAAAAATCAACGTGATATTTAATGGCTGTCTGAGCATAGGTAAAGTCTGAATAACCGCTCAGAATGATACATCTTCCGGTAAAACCGGCCTCACGGGCAGCCTTGATGACATCTGTGCCGTGCAGAAGCGGCATTCTGATGTCAAGGAGAACCAGATCCGGTTTATATTCCAGGATGGTATCGAGGGCCTTCTGACCGTTGTCTGCTTCATAGTAGGTATCAAAACCAAGCTCCTTCCAGTCAAGAAGTCGCTGAATACCATGTCTGATTGAACTTTCATCGTCTGCGAAAAGAACACTGTACATAGATTACCTCGTCGTCACGTAGTAGAAAAAAATATATATCGAAATCCGCTCGTTTTAAAAAACAAAAACGGCTACTTTCTCGTGTTTTTGCGGTCATAAACACAGTAAAGCCCCGTTCGAGCTTTGCTCGACGTGTCTTTATGTGTTTTGACCTTGGTATCATTATATCATAAAAAATTTATAAATAAAATGGGAACTTTTATTTTTTTATGTCGTCTAATAAGTGAAGAGGTAAATACAACGGTAGCGAAAAATAAACCGGAGTATTATGCAAAGGCAGCGAAACGCGCAACAGAGGTCGGACGGGTCCGTTTGTCATGTGCTTGAAATGAAGTAAAAAATAGTGTAATATCAAGAAGGCAACGGATACTGCACCGGTTATTACCGGTGTTTATCAAATGAATATTGCGGCAGAATGTCGCAGAAATTAAGTACAGGAGCGCGTATGGCATACAGTGTTGAGAGCCTTATGCACGACTACGGAAATGATGTCCTGAGGACTGCCTATGCATATGTGAAGGACAAATATGCGGCAGAGGATATATTTCAGGAGACGTTTATAAAGGCGTATAAGAATCTTGGTGAATTCCGCGAAGAAAGCGGAATAAAAACGTGGCTGATCAGGATAACAATAAATACATGCAAGGATTTCCTGAAAAGCGCGTATAATAAACGGGTGGTTCCGATGATGGAATTTGAAGAGGATTCGCTCGTAGCTGACGACAGCTTTGAAGAGGTTGAAGTACAGGACAGAAACGAAATGATAAAGAATACGGTAATGCAGCTTCCGGAAACTTACCGGGAGGTTGTTATCTGTGTGTATTACAATGAGCTGAGCGTCGCAGATACGGCGAAGCAGCTCGGAATTGCAGAGGGAACCGTGAAAAGCAGACTGGCGAGAGCCAGAGAACAGCTGAAGACAAAACTGGAAGGGAGGCTTTGATATTATGGACTTGAAAGCTAACAAGGGATTCGACGAAGATATTATTAACGATGAAGAGCTTGTACCGGCTGATGGAACAGAAAAAGATTTTTTACCGGATGATTTTTCAAGAATGATAAAGGGAAGCCTCGATTCAGCGTTTGATGAAGAGGATATTTGCGTAAGTGATGACCTTATTGCAAGAACACTTGCGGCAATAAAGAAAACAGAGGGTAAAGATTCGGAGTATACGGAAAACAATATTGGTACAGGCAGTGCATCGGAGACAGTAAACGGTTGCGATAAATCCGCAGAAGCCGATGCAAAACAGGATATGCTGACTGACGGAATCAGAGTCGTTCAGGGTGGTTTAGAATCAAATGCAGGAAGAAAGAAAAGCAGAATCTGGCGTTCACTGGCAGGTGTGGCAGCTGTTGTGATTGTAGTCGGAGTTGGCATTTTGGCAATGAAAAACGGAATGTTCACAAAAAACGATGAGTCTGCTGACTATGCTCTGAAAGGTCCAAATTACGCTGCGGAAACAGCGGAAACCGTTGACAGATACGAATCAACGACGGCGAACAGCGGCAAAGAAAACATCAAAGCGGAAGCAGATTCAGAAACATATTCATACAGTCAGGATACAGTACCGGACTCTATTCAGTCTTTTACATCGGAATTTACGGCGCAGGATATTGGAGGTATTGAAATCGAAGCAACATCGGAGGCGAAGGGCGCAGAAGATGATGAAAACTTATATATTATTGATTCACACCATGCTTCGGATACCGACGGTTATCCCGCAGTAATCGATGAAACCAATTTTGCAGGCGGCAGTGGGGATGGTGCCAAATTAACCGACGATTCCGAACAGATAAACGGAGCGGCGAAAGTCAGGGCCTTTTTTGATAAGATGATTGAAGAATATGTAACAGAAGGCATAAGATATACCGGTGTAAATACCGACACGTATCTTGCGCTGGCAATTCAGGTATCCATGGAAGAGGAAGTTGTGAAAGCGAATGAAAACGGCCAAAAACTTCTGGCTGTCATTGCTGAAACAGGGGAAGACAGAGTAAGCGAGACGGGCAGAAAGCTGTATGTTTTCAACAACAATGTAATTGTAGTGTATGACGAAGATATGCTCCTCTGTGTATGTGACATCAGCCAAAACAGCGAGTTGATTGAAAATATCAGAATTACGGCGGGAGGACAGTAGAGTCGGCAGTGATTGAGAACGGCAACCTTCAGGAGTGCAATAAGCCCTGAAGGTTGCTTTTATATTTTACAACTTAATAAAAACTACGGTAACTACTGTAACTGCAACGTTGGAAAAATTATTGACAGACTTATCTAAAAAATGTTATTGTATGGAATGTGATTGACAGCGATATTATGAATGGTGATTCGGTAACTGAAAATATGTTATGGACCACCTGCGGACTATATGATAAACGGCGAAGCCGGGGGAATGCGAGGTAAACGGAGTGCAGCGGATAGCAGAATTTTCAAAGGTCAGCGAGGACATATTTGTTGCGGAAGCATGCAGCAGTCTGAAGGTGAGCGAAAAAGAAGCAAAAGAAGCATACGCAAATATCAGAATTCCGAGACGTGCGACAAAAGGTTCCGCGGGATATGATTTTTTTGTTCCGTTTGACATGGAGATTGAACCCGGACAGACCAGGAAGATTCCTACAGGCATACGTGCCAGAATTGAGGAAGGCTGGGTACTGATGATATATCCGAGAAGCGGTCTCGGATTCAGGTACAGATTCCAGCTCGACAATACGGTCGGAGTGATAGACAGTGACTATTTCGATACTGATAATGAAGGTCATATTATGATAAAGATGACAAACTGTTCTAAAACATCCGAAGAAAACATCGGGAAGACTATATCGCTTCATGCGGGCGAAGCATTTTCACAGGGAGTGTTTACTCAGTTTGGTATTACTGTCGACGATGAAGCTGACGGAGTCAGAAACGGTGGACTGGGAAGCACATCGTGAGCTAAGCGGTGAGTGACTGTACTGCGTGCGGAACACAGGAATGCCGTCCGTTACGGTGCGAGGTGAGTGACTGTACTGCGTGCGGAACACAGGAATACCGTCAGTTACAGTGCGAAGTGAGTGACTGTACTGCGTGCGGAACATAGGAATGCCGTCCGTTACGGTGCGAAGTGAGTGACTGTACCCATTGTAGAACACAGAGGTGCCGTCAGATGTGGTGTGAAGCGCTTGACTGCACTTCCTGCAGAACACAGGGCTTCTGTTAAAAGCGGTGGGTGGTGAGTATCTGTGTCGTGATTAGGATTTATGAATGCGTTTGGGGTTGAACGGGAATAGAAAAACAAAACAGAATAGGAGGAAGGGCCTTTATAGACCTGACAGGAAAATGATCAGACTTGGAATTTTGGGTTACGGTAATTTAGGAAGAGGAATCGAGTGTGCGGTAAAGCACAATCCCGATATGGAGCTTAAGGCTGTATTTACAAGAAGAGATCCGGCTACCGTCAAGATAAAGAGCAACGCAGCCGTCTACAGTTCCGCAGACCTGGCTGCACATAAGGATGATATAGATGTGCTGATTATTTGCGGAGGAAGTGCAACAGACCTTCCCAAACAGACACCGGAGGCTGTAAAACTGTTCAATGTGGTTGACAGTTTTGATACACATGCAAATATTCCGACACATTTTGCAAATGTTGACAAGGCGGCAAAGGAATCCGGTAAAATAGGTTTTATTTCTGTAGGCTGGGATCCCGGAATGTTTTCACTTGCCAGACTTTATTCAAATATTATTCTGACAGAAGGAAAAGATTACACCTTCTGGGGGAGAGGAGTCAGTCAGGGTCATTCGGACGCTATCAGAAGAATAGAAGGCGTAAAGGATGCCAGACAGTATACTGTACCTGTGCCTGAGGCTCTTGCAGCTGTCAGAAACGGAGAAAATCCCGAGCTTACCACAAGACAGAAGCATACCAGAGAATGTTATGTGGTAGCTGAAGAAGGTGCGGACCTTGCCAGAATTGAGAACGAGATAAAGACAATGCCCAATTATTTTGCAGATTATGATACTACCGTCAATTTCGTTTCTGAAGAGGAGTTAAAGGCAAATCATTCCGGCCTTCCTCATGGTGGATGCGTTATCAGAAACGGTAAGACAGGTATGGACAATGAACATAATCATACAATCGAGTACAGCTTAAAGCTTGATTCAAATCCTGAGTTCACAGGTTCGGTTCTTGTAGCATTTGCACGTGCTGCATACCGTATGAACAGGGAAGGCATGAGCGGTTGCAAGACTGTATTTGATGTACCTCCTGTTATGCTTTCGGCAGAGGAACCTGATTATCTGAGAGCTCATCTGTTATAAGGTTTGAGGGTTACTATTTATATCATGTAATAATTTATGCAGACAGGAAGACTGTTTACGGGCTTGAGGAATTTTTATCCGGCTGTGAAGGTCGGACAATCGCATGAGATAAGCCAATGGTTTGCACTGTATGTTCTGTGTGACATATGCAATTCAGATAATAGTGCCCACAAAATCATGAGCAGGCTTTCAATCGGTAACCGTTATTACCCGGATAAGTATAGAGACAATAGTAAACGTGCCCGGTTCGGAGCAAAATATAATTTCCGTTCCGTTGAGAGTGACGGAGTATAGAGACAACAGTAAACGTGCCCGGTTCGGAGCCAAGTCTTCGTGACCGGGCACAGGTTTTGTACAGAATTATAATAACAGGGAAATACAGAAGATGAAAAAAACAGTGTTGTGTACAATGATAATCGCAATGTTTGCGGTATTTATTTTCGGTTGCGGAAGTAACAATGCCGAAAATAACGGCAGAAATGCATTTAAGGAGATAACCGGGCAGGGCAAAGCTACATCCGCAGAGTCGGCCAACAGTGAATATGACAATATCGGAACAGAAAATGCGGCTGACGATACGGGCGTGGCATCGGGAAACGACAATACCGGTGAGAGCCAGGCTCTGACAGACGGAGAAAAATCGGACGGAACAGATTCAGAAAGTCAGGAGAACGGAGAAAACGACAAAGAGAAATCAAAAGAACCGACGATAATAGTGCTTGATCCGGGACATGGCGGAATATATGCGGGAGCTCAGTATTTCGGCAGGGATGAAAAGAACCTGACACTCAGAATGGCACAGTATGTAAAGGAATACCTTGAGAAGAATTATTCCGATGTTGAAGTTTATCTGACCAGGGAAGACGACTGCGAGCTGTCGTCCGAATTGAAAACAGATTTGGAGATGCGTGCGGAATTTGCCAAAGAAAAGAACGCGGCAGCGCTTGTAAGCCTGCATTTTAACGCGGACGAGGAACACGACCTGTACGGAGCTACGGTATATGTTTCGCGACGTGACAATGTGCACGAAAATGCCCAAAAGCTTGGTGAATGCATACAAACGAAGCTGGTTGAACTGGGAATAAAGGATGACGGAGTACTGACCAGAAAAAGTAACGATATGTTTGATGAAAACGGTGAGGCATATGATTATTATGCCATAAACAGACACTGCGCCAACCGTGACATTGTTGGAATCATAGTGGAACACTGTTACATGGACAACGGAGAGGATACCCGGTTCATAGAATCGGATGAAGCACTGATGAGACTTGCTACGGCGGACGCGGACGGAATTGCTGAATGTTTCGGGCTTGAAAAAAAATGAATTGCATTCCGATGAAATGAAGTGGGATTTCAAAGCGGCGGATACGGATGGAATATGAGACGGAGGGAAAAATGCGGGAGAACTGGACAAAATCCGAATGGCTTGCGGAACGGGCAGCAGGCTGCAGGAAAATCGGAAAAACACGTATAAAAATCGGAAAACCCGCGATGATTACGTTTCTGATAACGATATTTCTGATAGCGGTGATGTTTTTTGTGCTTGGCGGGAATTATGGAATAGTATATGTCGGAATGGCAGTGATAGGCTTCAGTCTGACGGCAGTGTTTGCCCTGAAAAAAATCTGTGACGCCGGAGGAATACACCGAAGCGGAAATGACAAAAAAAAGGGCATTATGTATTTCGGAGCGGGATTCTTTGAAAAACTTGCACTGAATGAAGCAGAGCTTGAGGATTTTGACAAAGAAATGCGGGATAAAAAAACCGTTGATATTCCCGAAGGTGGAACGGTACAGGGTTTGAATGTATATGTAAGTGAAAAATACATTGCATATGAGTGCCTGACCTTTGGAAATTATGACTGCCTTATTTGTAGGCTTCGTGACGTGTATGAGGCGAAGGTAAGCTCGCTCGGCAGCATGACATATGCCGATAAATCACAGAAGATGTATGTGACGGATTTGCAGGACAGCAGCGGAAAAAGAATAATGGCGGTACAGATTGACGGAAACGAGCTTTACGCGATGTTTTACGCCGCACTGAAAGAAAAAGCTCCATATATACGACTTTGAATAGGAACTATATTTCAAAACTAGGCTTGACAATTCATAAAATAATGCTACAATCAAGGGTAATACGTTGATGGGAAGAGTAAGCAGCGGAGCTTGACAGAGAGGGATTGAACGGTGGAAATATCCTGAAGCGGAACCTGCCCAAAACTAACTCGGAGTGGCCCCAATCCGGTCCGTTGATTACGTTATAATCAGAATGAAGAAGTGAACCGATATTTATACTTGATGTACTGATGCAGACGGGTAAGTTATCGGTTACAGGGAGAAATCCAACGAGGGTGGAACCGCGGATAGACATATTCGTCCCTTTCGGAGCATAGCAATGTTTCGAAGGGGCTTTTTTACTTTATAGGAAATTACGTCCTATAAAGTAAAAAACGCTCCGCGAGGATGCGCACGCTTTTGCAGCGGTATTTTGTCGCTGACGCGACGCAAAAGCGGCGCAGCATGTCGCAAGCGACATGCTTTCTTGCTTTATAGAGAGTGGATAAATTCGCTGCCATTCATTTGGTTTATGTTTTGCAAAGCTTATGAAAGGGTTTTGAACAGACTGAGATGAATAACGTGCGAATGACAACCGCTAAATCATTATCGAAACATTGAATTTACCGGATGGAAAGCCGGTCACATATCAGAATTTAAAGAATTCGGGAGGACATTATGAAGATTACACTTAAAGACGGCTCTTTTAAAGAGTACACAGGGGCAATGTCTGTTATTGACATTGCAACGGACATCAGTGAAGGTCTTGCCAGAAACGCATGTGCTGCAGAGCTTAACGGCAAGGTAGTTGATTTGAGAACAGTTGTTGACAGCGATTGCGAACTCAACATTCTCACATTTAACGACGAAGCAGGTAAAAAGGCATACAGACATACCGCGTCACACGTTCTTGCAGAGGCTGTAAAGCGACTTTATCCGAATGCAAAATGCACCATCGGACCTGCAATTGGCGAAGGCTTTTATTATGATTTCGATACACCTCCTTTTTCGAGGGATGACCTTGACAAGCTTGAGGAGGAAATCAAGAAGATTATCAAGGAAGATCATGAGATTACAAGATTTACACTTCCCAGAGAAGAAGCCATTAAGTTTATGAAGGAAAAGGATGAGCCTTATAAGGTTGAGCTTATTGAAGAGCTTCCCGAGGGCGAGGAAATCAGCTTCTACGATCAGGGTGGTTTTGTAGATTTGTGTGCGGGACCTCATCTGATGAATGTCAAGCAGTTAAAAACCGTAAAGCTTATTTCTTCATCGGGTGCTTACTGGAGAGGCGACGAGCATAATAAGATGCTCACAAGAGTATACGGAACAGCATTTACAAAGACAGCGGATATGGACGCATATCTGGCTCATCTCGAGGATATTAAGCTCCGTGATCACAACAGACTCGGACGTGAGATGAAGCTTTTTACAACAGTTGATGTAATTGGCCAGGGACTTCCTCTTTTTACCCCCAAGGGAACAAAGATGATTCAGATACTTCAGAGATGGATTGAGGACCTTGAGGACAATGAATGGGGTTATGTTCGTACAAGAACACCTCTTATGGCTAAGTCTGACCTTTACAAAATCAGCGGTCACTGGGATCACTACATGGACGGCATGTTCATTTTGAATAAGGATGAAGAGGACGGCAAGGAGATTATGGCACTTCGTCCCATGACATGTCCTTTCCAGTATTATGTATACATGAACGAGCAGCGTTCATACAGAGATCTTCCTTACAGAATGTCAGAAACATCCACACTTTTCCGTAACGAAGATTCAGGCGAGATGCACGGACTTACACGTGTACGTCAGTTTACCATTACGGAGGGACATATAGTTCTTCGCCCCGATCAGGCAGAGGAAGAGCTTACACGCTGCGTTGAGCTTGCAAACTACGTTATGACAACACTCGGTGTGCAGGATGATGTTACGTACAGACTTTCAAAGTGGGATCCCGCCGATAAGTCAAAGTATGAAGGCGATGAGGAGTATTGGAATTCAACACAGGGCTTCCTTCGTAACGTAATGGACAAGAACGGAATCAGATATACCGAAGCCGATGGTGAGGCTGCATTCTACGGCCCTAAGATTGATATCCAGGCAAAGAACGTATACGGTAAAGAGGATACCATGGTTACCATCCAGCTTGACTGTTCAAGTGCAGAAAAGTTCGGAATGTACTACATTGACGAGAATGGAAACAAGGCACTTCCCTGGATTATCCACAGAACATCCATGGGATGTTTCGAACGTACTCTTGCATGGCTCATCGACCATTATGCTGGACAGTTCCCTACATGGATGTGTGCAGAGCAGGTTCGTGTACTTCCTATTTCAGACAAGTATGTTGATTATGCAAATGAAGTTGCCGCAGCATTAAAGAAGGCAGGCATCCGCAATACTGTTGATGCACGTTCGGAGAAGATCGGTTTCAAGATTCGTGAGGCAAGAGTTGACAGACTGCCTTATATGCTCGTTGTCGGTCAGAAGGAGCAGGAGGAAGGTCTTGTATCCGTAAGAAGCCGTTTCAAGGGCGATGAAGGTCAGAAGAAGCTCGATGAATTCATTAAGGATATTCTTGTTGAAATCGAGACAAAGGAAATCAAAAAAGTCGAGGTTCAGGACGAACAAAAGTAATTGACGGATAAAAAATGCGTGACAAATTTACAAAGATGTAGTAAACTTTCACCATTGCAAAGCAATGTGTACAGCAAGATCAGCGGCAACGGGCATCCGTTGCCGGCAGTCAGGGAGGGAACATGAAAGAGACTAAGAAAATCGTAATGACATATGAAGGTGTCAAAGCTCTTGAGGAAGAACTTGAGGACCTTAAGGTAAACCGTCGTAAGGAGATTGCGCAGAAGATCAAGGAAGCACGTGAACAGGGCGACCTGAGCGAGAATGCCGAGTATGATGCAGCCAAGGAGGAGCAGCGTGAAATCGAGCTTCGTATCGAGGAAATAGAGAAGATTCTGAAAAATGTTGAGGTTGTCGATGAAGACGATGCTTCAAAGGACAAGGTAACAATCGGCTGTACCGTAAGGATTTACGATATTGAATTCGAAGAGGAAATGGAGTACAGGATTGTTGGTTCAAAGGAAGCCGACATCATGAACAACAAGATTTCAAATGAGTCACCTGTAGGACATGCGCTTATCGGGGCACGCATCGGTGATGAGGTTACTGCTGAGACAAATGCCGGCGAGGTAAAACTCAAGGTCCTTGATATCAGAAAATAAAATTCTGTAACCGTAGGAACTTAAGCAGGTAATAATTAGGAGGCAAAATGGCAGAGAATAATCAAAATGCGAACAATCAGGCAGAGAAGCCTGTTGACATTAATCAGCTTTTAAAGGTAAGACGCGAGAAGCTTGCAACATTGCAGGCAGCAGGCAAGGATCCTTTTACGATTACAAAGTATGACCAGACACATCATTCAACAGACTGCAGAGCACAGTATGAAGAGCTTGAGCAGAAGCTGCTCGGTGCGAGACCTGCCGTTCTTACGGACGGACTCGATGAGGCTGCTGCAAAAGAGGCAGTTGACGCAGATTATAATGAGCGTCGTGCAATCATGGATGCCAATCCCATTCGGGTAAGTATTGCCGGACGTCTTATGAGCAAGCGTGTCATGGGTAAGGCTTCTTTTGGCAATGTTCAGGATAAGCTCGGAAATATCCAGGTTTATGTGGCAAAGGGCAGTCCCGACAAGAATTTTTCCGACGGAATCGGTGAGGAATCATATGCTGAATTCAAGAAATATGATGTCGGTGATATTGTTGGTGTAAAGGGCTTTGTATTCAGGACAAAGATGGGAGAAATTTCCATCCATGCAAGCGAGGTTATCCTTTTAAGCAAATCTCTCCAGATTCTTCCCGAGAAGTATCACGGACTTACGAATACGGATATACGTTATCGTCAGAGATATGTTGACCTTATTATGAATGAGGATGCAAAGAATACATTTATCAAGCGTTCAAAGATTATTACCACAATCAGGAAATTCCTGGATGAGAAGGGCTTTATGGAGGTTGAGACCCCCATGCTTGTCCAGAATCCCGGAGGAGCCGAGGCAAGACCTTTCGAGACACATTTCAATGCTCTGGATGAGGACTTAAAGCTTCGTATATCACTTGAACTTTACCTCAAGAGACTTATTGTAGGCGGTCTTGAGAAGGTGTTTGAGATTGGTCGTGTATTCAGAAACGAAGGACTTGATACCAGACATAATCCTGAGTTTACGCTTATGGAGCTTTATCAGGCATATACCGATTATAACGGAATGATGGATCTCACTGAGGAAATGTACCGTAAAATTGCTATCGAAGTCAACGGTTCGCCAATCGTTAAGTACGGCGACCTTGAGATTGATTTCGGTAAGCCCTTCGAGCGTATTACCATGATTGATGCCGTTAAGAAGTATGCCGGTATTGATTTTGATCAGGTTCCCGATGATGCTGCAGCCAAGAAGCTTGCTGACGAGCATCATATCGAATACGAGAAGTATCATAAGAAGGGCAACATTCTTGCACTCTTCTTCGAAGAATACTGCGAGGACAAGCTGCTTCAGCCTACCTTTGTTATGGACCATCCGATTGAGATTTCTCCCCTCACCAAGAAGAAGCCCGACAAGGAGGGCTATGTAGAGCGTTTCGAGATGTTTATCAACGGCTGGGAGATGTGCAATGCCTACTCCGAGCTGAACGATCCCATCGACCAGCGCGAGCGCTTCAAGGCACAGGATGCCAACGCTGAGGCCGGTGACGAGGAAGCTCAGCATACAGACGAGGACTTCCTGAATGCGCTTGAGGTTGGTATGGCACCTACCGGCGGTATCGGATACGGTATCGACAGACTGGTAATGATTATGACGAACAGTCCGGCGATAAGGGATGTATTGCTGTTCCCTACTATGAAATCCTTGAACTAACAAACCCAGTGTTTAAGCGGGTTTCAGCCACTGTAAGATGGATTTGACAACAATTTGACAACAAATCTTCATGTTATATCGAAGAATGGTAAAGGATGATAAGTTGTTGAAGAAAAAATGAGCAATTAAAAAATGGACCTATAGGGACCACTTTCTTGAAAGACAATTTCAGGAGGGTGGTC
>JAZLIK010000048.1:0-35219 GCA_045617345.1 Lachnospiraceae bacterium
CTCTCAGGCTTGCAGATATTATTATCCGACTATGGAGGCTGGACAAAACTTATGAATAAGCCTTAAGCTGCGTAGCAGCGACTGACTGCGCAGCAGGCAGGGCTTATGAATAGGTTTTGGACAGACTGTGAATAGTAACAAGAAAAAAGGCGCACCCGAGGGATTTGCCCTTAGGTACGCCTTTTTTGTAATAATCATAATTAAAACGTGAATGTCATGTTAGTATTCTCAGACTGTCCAAACGAATTCATAATTAGCGTGAATTACTTAGCTGCCTTTACTTTGATGAGAAGCTCTGAAAGCCTCTGTCTGAGATGCTCATTGTCGGTAAAGATCTCATCTTTTGAATAGCCTGTTCTGGGGATATATGCCGTATTATCTGCAAAATCTCCCTCGGGAGCTATCATTTCGTTGAATATCTTCTCGTTGGGTGATGTGTAGCCTACGGCAGCTGTATTGTCACGGGATACCTCATCACTGAGTACGTAATTGATGAATTCATATGCAAGATCAACATTTTCTGCATTTGACGGGATGCACATTGCATCGCACCAGATGTTGGTTCCGCATTCGGGAACATAGAAGCTCATGTTTTCATTCTCAGAAAGAATGTAAGCCGCATCACCGCTGTATACAAGTGCCAGATCCTTGTTGCCGTTTGCCATGTAGTCAATTACTTCATCGGTTACATAAACGGGATCCATATTTTTGCTGATATCAACGAGCCAGTCATATGCTGCATTTATTTCATCGTCATTTTCCGAATTACATGAATATCCGAGCTGCTTAAATGCCATCATGAATGCATCACGCTCAGAATCATACATGTAAATCTTTCCCTTGTATTTGGGATCTCTGAAGATGTCAAAATCCTCGTTCTTTATATCCTCTTCGGCAACATTATTATGATTGTACACAATACCGACATTTCCCCAGAAATAAGGCATCGAATATGTCAGCTCAGGGTCAAAGCTCAGTCCCTTTACCTGACTGCTCAGATTTGCCGTATTGGGCAGCTTGCTCTTGTCAAGCTTCTGAAGCTTTTCTTCCTTCAACAGACGCTCAATCATGTAGTCCGAGGGAATGAGCACATCATACCTGTCTCCGGCCGCAAGCTTTGTATACATCATTTCGTTTGAATCAAAAAGCTCAACAATTACCTCTACTCCAAATTTCTCCTCGAAATCCGGCACAAGATTGTCTGCCATATATGCGCCGGGCAGGAATATCTTGAGCGACTGCTTCTTGCCGCCTCCGCACGCTGTCAATGACAGTACAAGTACGCAAACCATTAATACCGCTGTTAACTTCTTCATTCTCTTTTCCTCCTAAATTATATGACGTGAGTGTCAAAAGCCCTTGGCCGCTCACAAATAATACAAATTACCCATTCAGCTGATGCTTTGCATCTTTTCTATCTTCTTTTTTGTCTTCTTCTCTATTATCACGGGTACTATATTGGAAATCGTCAGGAATACCGTAATTATCAGTATGATCAGCGTTGATACCGCATTTATCGAAGGATTTATACGTTTTGACATCGTATATACCTGCATGGAAATGTTCTGTACACCGTTTCCCGATACGAAATACGATATTACAAAATCGTCAAACGACATGGTAAACGCTATCAGTGCACCCGACACAATACCCGGCTTTATCTGAGGTACGATAACCTTCACAAGTGCCTGCCAGGGAGTAGCTCCGAGATCCATGGCCGCATCCGCCAGATTTACGTCAAGCGATCTGAGCTTCGGCATTATGCTCAGTATAACATAGGGAATACAGAACATCACATGCGCCAAAAGCAGTGTCACAAAGCCTTTTTCAATGTTGAACACACTGAACAGCATCAGCAGGCTGATGGCCGTGACTATCTCCGGGTTCATTACCGGGAACTGATTTACCTGATTGACTATGTTTCTCACTATTTTTCTCGACTTTGAAAGTCCGATAGCCGTAATGGTTCCGACTATTGTCGATATCACTGTCGCAAGCACGGCAATGATAATCGTATAGCCTATCGATTCCATCATGGTACGGTCGGAAAACATCTTTTCATACCACTGAAACGAGAAGCTGTCAAAATGAGTCAGAGACTTTTTGGAGTTAAACGAAAAAACTATCGTGTATATAATCGGCGCATAAAGAAAGAGCACCATAAAACCCATAAATATCTTTGAAAAAATTCTTCTGTTTTTCTTCATTTATGTCCTCGCCGCGGGAAACCGCGCTTCTGCCCCCCTTTCTGTTACTGTTCACGGTCAAGGCATAACCTATGACCTTTTCTGTTACTGTCACGGTCAGATCAAACCATTCATAGGCCCTTTTATGTTGCTGTCCACGGTCAGATCAAACCATTCATAGGCCCCTTTTATGTTGCTGTTCACGATTAGGGTCAAACCGTTCATAGACCCTTTTCATTTATTTGTTAACTGTCTCACCAATTTCTGTTGTATCCACCTTTTTAGTGATGTACATGGAAATCATGATTATTACCGTCATTATCAGTGAAATCGCGCTTCCGAAGTTCCAGTCGCCTGACTTTAAAAATTCGGACTCAATGACATTTCCGACCAGAACGTAAGAGCCTCCGCCCAGTATTCCCGGGATAAAGAAGCTTGATACCGCCGGCAAAAATACAAGAGTAATACCGCTGATTACTCCGGGCAGCGAAAGCGGAAGTGTCACATGCAGGAAACACTTTACGCGGTTGGCTCCGAGATCCTGCGCCGCCTCAATCAGTGATAAATCCATCTTCGTCAGCGATGTATATATCTGCAGAATCATAAACGGAATAAAGTTGTAAACCATTCCGAGCACCACGGCAAATTCCGTGTGCATCATTGATATCGGTCCCAGACCGATGAGACCGAGCAGACTGTTGATGATTCCGCTGTCATCAAGAATTCCTACCCATGCATATGTACGTACAAGCATGTTTATCCAGGTGGGGAACGTAATTATCAGAACCCACTTCATCTTTATGCCTTCACTGCATTTTGCGATAAAAAAAGCCGGAATGTAACCGAGCACAACACATATTACAGTAGTAATCAGCGCTATACGCAGCGAACGTATCAGCGTGTCTATAAATACGGAATCGCTGAAAAATTTTCCAAAATTTTCCAGTGTAAAATCTAATGTGACAACACTGTTCCCGGTCTTTGTTATGGCATAAAACATTATCAGGAGCATCGGAACCACTATAATAATCGCAATCCATACAATGTACGGAATTACCATTTTACGAAAGGACTTCATATTTTCCCTCCATTATCATGACTGTTTCATGATATGCAGATCCTCAGGTCCGAATTTCAGACCTACCAGCGCACCAACCTCTGTTTTATCCGTTGTATCCACACGGTACTGATAACCCTCTGTCTTGAACGTAACATCATATGTTCCAACAGTGATGTTCTGCGGGTCAAAATCATATTCAACATCCGTAATTTCAACAGTCGAACCCGTCTCAAGGTCATAAGCCATGGCGTTTGCCCATATTTTCAAATCCGTTTCAAGAGCTATGCTTTCCTGAATTTCGTCGACCTTCTTAAAGAAATTAACGGCGTATATCTCCTCACCGTAGGTCTCATCGACAAAACGGTTGATATCGTCAACTATCATGTTTGCCGTAACCGATGTTCCGGCCGAGGTATAGAAGGTAACGGGATACGTACCCTTTTCCTTTTTAATGAAATATTCAAGTCTGTTGATTGATATACGCTCACCCGTGGCCGGATCCCATGCCTGGGCATCGGCTCTGTCAATGATTGAAGCATCGGTCAGGTTCTCGACATCGTCATCATCCAGATAAAAGTCATTGGCACTCATCATCTCACCGGCAGACTCGTTTATCACCGGCTTATCATCGGACACCACCATCTTTACCTTTATGGCTGTTCCTGCCTTGGTCTCGACAACCGTTTCATAATGAACACCCTTGAAAAGCACCGACTTGACTATTCCCTTAAGTTTTCCTTCCTTCGGGTCCACAATATCAAGGTCCTCAGGTCTTATAACCACATCTACACGCTCATTTTTGGCAAATCCTGCATCAACGCACTCAAACAGCTTGTCCTCAAATACAACCTTCCTGTCTTCCGCCATCACGCCGTCAACAATATTGCTGGCTCCGATAAAGTTGGCAACATAGCGGTTTGCCGGCTCATTATATATATCCGTGGGCGTTCCGATCTGCTGGATTTCGCCGTCCTTCATAACAACTATTTTATCCGACATGGTCAGAGCTTCTTCCTGATCATGCGTAACAAAAATGAAAGTAATTCCTACTTCCTTCTGAATCTTCTTCAGCTCTCTCTGCATTTCTTTTCTGAGCTTTGCATCAAGTGCTCCCAGAGGCTCGTCAAGCAGAAGTACTCCGGGCTCATTTACAAGAGCGCGGGCTATGGCAACTCTCTGCTGCTGTCCACCGGACATCTCATGAATTCCTCTCTTACCGTAGTCTTCAAGGCCTACAAGCTTGAGCATACGCGTAACCTTCTGCTCAATGATATCCTTCGGAAGCTTCTTTATTTTAAGTCCGAATGCAACATTATCATACACATTCATATGGGGGAACAGGGCATATTTCTGGAAAACTGTGTTCAGATCCCTCTTGTATGCAGGCACATCCGTTATATCCTGCCCGTCAAAAAAAACCCTTCCCTCATCAGGTTCAAGGAAACCGCCGAGTATCCTGAGCAGTGTGGTCTTTCCACAGCCCGAAGGTCCGAGCAGTGTCACAAACTCGTTCTCATAAATGTCAAGGTTGATTCCCTTTAAAACCAGCTGGCCGTCAAAGTTTTTAACAATATTGCTGAACTGAATAAGTCTCTTGGGTGTAACACCTTTAAAATTATGCTGTGAATATCTTGAATTTACCTCATTTTCAGACTCCATCGCAGTGGTCTCCTTTCTGTGTTTGCGCCGTTCCCTGATTTAAGGTGCGCGACAATGCAATTATATCAACTTCATGGAAAAAATCAATAATTTTTTCTAATTGGTGAAAACACCGTTTCTATCCAAAATCCGGTAATAAAAAACACCCATACAGAGTGCTTCTGTATGGATGTAAGGCTGTTTTTTTCTTCGGTTTCTTTGTTGCGATTCTTTGTCGTGGTTCTTTGATTTATTTCTGTGTTGCGTTTTTTTGTTGCGTTTCTGTGTTGCGTTTCTTTGTTGCGATTCTTTGTTGCGATTCTGTGTCGTGGTTCTTTGTTTTATTTCTGTTTTGCGTTTCTGTGTCGTGGTTCTTTGTTACATTTCTTTGTTGCGATTCTGTGTTTCGTTTCTGTGTCTCAGTTTCTGCGTTTCCGTTACATTCGTATCATTCACGATATATCCGATCAGGCCTGCATTGAAATGTCCATGTCACAAAACCGAAGACATTCTTCAGATGTGTTCGCCATTATCCTGCTGTAATCATGTACTCTCAGGCATGCTACTATTCACAGGCATTTCAAAGCTCAGTCATCATATCCGTTAGGATTGTTCTTCTGCCATCTCCATGAATCCGCACACATTTCGGCGACACCAAACTGAGCCTCCCAGCCCAGTTCTCTCTTTGCTTTCGAAGCATCGGCATAACAGGTAGCTATATCTCCCGGTCTCCTCGACACGATCTCATACGGAACCTTTACGCCACTGGCCTCCTCAAACGCTTTTACCAGATCAAGCACGCTGTAACCTTGTCCTGTTCCGAGATTGTAAATCTCACAGCCGAAATCATCCTCAAATTTCTTCAGTGCGCAAACATGACCCTTTGCCAGATCGACTACATGAATGTAGTCCCTCACACCCGTTCCGTCGGGCGTATCATAATCATTTCCGAAAACGTTCAGGTGATCGCGTTTTCCAACCGCAACCTGAGTAATATACGGCATCAGATTGTTCGGAATTCCGTTGGGCTGTTCACCGATGGTACCGCTTTTATGCGCACCTATCGGATTAAAATATCTGAGAAGAATTATTTTCCACTCACTGTCCGCACGGCATACATCCATAAATACCTGCTCAAGCATTGACTTCGTCCATCCGTAGGGGTTTGTACATGTTCCCTTCGGGCATTCCTCGGTAATCGGAATAAATGCAGGATCTCCGTATACAGTAGCCGACGATGAAAAAATAAGTTTCTTTACATTTGCAGCGGCAAGCGCCTGAATCAGTGTAAGCGTACCTCCGATATTGTTTTCGTAATACTCGACGGGCTTTGACACCGACTCTCCGACGGCCTTCAGTCCCGCAAAATGAATGCAGGCCGTGATATCTCTGTTTTCCGCAAGTATTCTGTCCAAAGCCTCCCGGTCGCGTATATCGGCCTTGTAGAATCTCGGCCTTTTTCCAATGATTTTTTCTACTCTTTCGAGTACCTTCTCACTTGAGTTGCATAAATTATCCACAATTACCGCATCCTGGCCTGCCTCGGCAAGTTCAATCACGGTATGGCTTCCGATATATCCCGTTCCGCCCGTAACAAGTATTGACATTTTCAAATCCTCCGATTTATTCGTTTCTGTTCATAGTCAGATGATAGCGAATAGAAACTATTTTTCACGTTCTATCATAAAAATCCACATGGTGTCGTTGATATCCTGAGTTGCCGCACTGTGAACCGTCAGGCAGATTGAATCGCCGTTGGAAAGGTGATACTCAACCTTCGGGATAACTCCGCTCGATATTTCCGTCCTGATTTTTTTATAATCCGTAAAGCTTTCAACCTCACGTCTGCTGTCGTCATTTATGGACTCGCTGATATAGTGCTTAAAGGCATCACTGAATTTGTAAGAATTTTCCTTTAGGAGCTTATTGAAGTAATCATTGACAAAAAGCTCTCTGGTGTTGTCCGTCTCAAGGTTCACCGCAAATACACCGTGGATATCCTGCTCGGCAATATTCATAAAGCACTGAACATCCTCGGGCATCGAATTTGTATAATAATTACTTCCGCTTGTCTTCAGCGTCTGCTCACTTTTACTTGCCTTTGCCTGATAGTACAGATATTTGTCGTTGTACATCTTTCCTTCGGCACGTTTGATACAGTCATTAATATCATACTCACCTGAAGCATACTCCACTCCGTATGACACATGATATCCGGCAGCTGCGGCATCCGCCACGGCCAGACGTGCCTTTTCGGCAGACTCGGTTTCCTCTGTATTTGTCAGAATTGCCACAAATTCGTCTCCGCCGATTCGATATGCATTCTCAATGCCAAAATGCTCTACCAGTGCATTTCCGACAGTTTTGAGCATCTTGTCGCCGGCCTCGTGTCCGTAAAGATTATTCGTCATGTGCAGTTCGTTTACATCCGCATATACACATACAAATGATACCGGTTTGTCTGTTGTAATCTTTTTAAGGCGTTCATGATATGCGGTACGGTTGGCAAGTCCCGTCAGAGTATCCGTGAGACGCTCCTTCTGAATTTTTCTGGTATATCTCAGGTTTGTCATTGCCAGTGAGAAGCAGAACACAAGACTTGTCAGAAGCGTCCTTGCCATAGGCACATCTCCGGGATTGGCCACTCCGACTATCTCTTCATGCTTATTCTGTGAACTGATGGTTGATGCCAGCTCAAATGACTGGATATTGTTTTTTTGCATGTACCTGATAATCTCAGCATATGATGCAGGTTCAAGTTCTTTTTCCTTTATAAGACATGCCTCTGAGCCATCCTCCACCAAATTCAGGAATTCTGTCACAAGCTTTTCATCCATGTCCGGAATCCATGTCATTTTTCCGTTCGGTTCTGCTGCCAGAAAATGATATCCGTTATCGGACAGATAATAAATAAATGAAAAAGATCCTTTACACTTCTTTGCTAACTGCTTTAACGCATTTTCATATTCGGTTTTGTCGTTTTCGAGCAAAAGCTTCTGAACCTTATAAATTTCCCTGTTTCTTTTAAGCACAGCCCTGTCATCAATAAAAACGGCAATCAGATATATAAGCAGAGCGCCTATCATAACCGCTCCGACAATAAATGTCACCCTTTTTATATCTTCGGCATATTCCGAGTCTTCATCCTGCTCCATCTCAAAAATCATTCCGCGTGACATGCTGTGTCCGCCCTGCTCATCCGACTTTGTGTATACATACCTTGTAAACAAACCAAAAACCGTACACAAAAACACAATGAGTAAAACAAGAGCAACTACTTTCTGGTTCAGCCTTCTTTTTATTTTTTTAATCAGTTTCATCATCGATCTGTCCCCGTTAACCTTCTCCTCCCCAAAGGATTTGCAGCTTTGGTTACCATTCCCGGCTGTTCCGCACGGGAATTGTTCCCCGCACCTGACAAAGCTTGTACCCACCGCCTAAAGTCAGTGGGTTATCTTTCTGCTTTTATATAATTTATACCACAAATACGTTATTTTCACAACAGACTTTTCAAAAAAGGATGGCAACTTACCTGTGGCCATCCTTTTTACTTTTTTATTTTTGTTTCAGTACCACCCGGTTAATCGGCACACCCATTCCCGAGAAACGCTCCTCATACTCAGTCATAATGTTGCCTTCGTTATACCCGCTGTGGTGAAGGTCATATGTCACATCACAGGCTGTCCAGCCTTTTTCCGCAGCCGATTCAAGAGTAAAATCAAACAGATTTCTGTTGTCTGTTTTTACCGCAATCTGTCCTTCCTTCTTCAGAAAACAGGAATACTTATCAAGATATCCCGGAGCAGTCAGCCTTCTTCTGGCATGTCTGTCCTTCGGCCAGGGATCCGAAAAATTCAGGTATATCCCGTCAATCTCATCCCTGTCAAACATATCTTCAATACTTTCCGCATTGAAAACCACCAGAATCAGATTTTTGAGCTTCAGTTCCTGCTGTTTCTTCAGTCCCTTATAAATCACTGTCGCAACACGCTCAATTCCGATAAAGTTTTTGTCGGGGTTCTGTGCCGCCAGTGTTGTGATAAACTGTCCCTTTCCCATTCCTATCTCAACAAAAATCGAATTTGAATTTCCGAATCTTTCATGCCATTTTCCTTTTAAACTCAACGGATTCTGTTCCACAAATTCGCTCTCCGCAACAGCTGCATCCGCCCTCGCATCATGACGAAGTCTCATTGTTTTTCCTCCTTTATCTCTTCAGCTTTATCTGCGCCTTCTGTGCCTTCTTCTTTTTCCTCTTCAGCTTTACCTGCGTCTTCTGTGCCTTCTTCTTTTTCCTCTTCAGCTTTACCTGCGCTTTCTGTGCCTTCTTCTTTTTCCTCTTCAGCTTTATCTGCGCCTTCTGTGCCTTCTCTGCGCATTCTTCAGATTGTATCTGGCCTCTGCCGCCTTCATCATCAGTTCAATCCGTTCAGCCGGGTCGTCGGTCTGCTCAAGCTTTTTTGCCGTTTCACTTTTTCTGTATTCCGCCAGCGTCTCCTCCGCCCGCGTATAGTCCCGTTCAAAAAGCTCATGACTTATTTCCTCATCCAGCTTCTTCCTGTCGATTTTGTCGGGAACGAGCTCAGCAATCCTGTCTATTACAAATTTTCTGTTTTTCTCCTTGTACTTTGGCATTCCGTTCATCTGCTGTATTGAAGCCATTTCCGGGCGCCACAGAATTTCAAGCTTTTTTCTGATGTCCGCTTTCGGATTCTCCTTCGGTTTTTTCAGCACATAAAAATCCGGAACCGAATTTTCGGCTTCCACGGTAATGATTCCCCAGTAATCAGGAACATGCTCTTCAATATGAGCCGCATGCTTTGTTCCGACCACGCAGATATTCATGTCAAAATACTTATCGTAATCCTTTACCTGCCCTGCCAGTCTCGTGTATGTATCCGCATCGCTCTTTATTTCAATTCCTACCAGACTGTCCTCTGTTATCATCACCACATCGGCACGCGATTTCCCCATCACTTTCTCTTCAATAATGCGTATTCTGCCGTAGGTTTCCTCCAGAAAATCAAAAAGAGGCTCCCTGATGTCTTTATCATGCAAAATAATATCGCTCAAAGCATCGCCTCCCTTTCTCCGGACTTATCGTAATTTCTCCGATGTTATCGCAATTCCTCCGGACTTATCGTAATTTCTCCGGCGTTATCCCAATTCACCCGACATTTTCGTAATTTTTCCGGCGTTATCCCAATTCACCCGACGTTATCGTAATTTCTCCGGCGTTATCCCAATTCACCCGGCATTTTCGTAATTTTTCCGAGCTTACCAACTGCTACACATCCTGCCACTACTTCGAAGTTAAATGCTTATCTCGTGTGTTTTGTCAGTTCTCCCTGCCCATAAATCAGTCCCGAACAGGATGCTAACCGTAATGAACCGATGGCAGATAACAAAAAAGAACCAGCCCCGAGGCTCATTCGTCCTCAAAACCGATTCCTTAAGCGTGCACCTTCAGGGGCTCGAACCCTGGACACCCTGATTAAGAGTCAGGTGCTCTACCTACTGAGCTAAAGGTGCTTTTTTCATCACGCTTTCGTTTCCCTCAAGCGCAAAACCGATTATATACCCTTCTTCTCAAAAATGCAAGCATTTTTTTCATGTTTTTATAAAAAATGTTCATTTTGTTGATTTTGTATATTTTTCGAACGATTTATCCATCTTGAATTGTTTCTTTTGTACACGCCATAACAATATTTTTTACAGTCAGATAATAACGATATAATATGATTACGGTGTCAAAGGAACTGAAGCCTAATGATACACACATTTCTTCGCACTTTGTGCTCTCGAAATGTAAAAACATTCAAAATCCGCTTAAAACGCATTCATAAGCTCTCTATTATCTTCTCCGCTTTTAAAATCAAAAGCTGCGTCTTGGCATCGGGGATTTCATTCTTCATAACCATTTCCACCGCATCTTTGTAATAAATTTTCACGGTTTCAATATTTTCATCCTCGTCCAGGTCGAGTTCATCTCCCTCCGTGTCGACACAGCAGAACCAAAGCCTGTCGATTTCGCCGCAGAAACCGGGAGTCGGGTACATGTTCCCCATAAATATAAAATCACGCCCTGTGCAACCGGTCTCCTCCTTCAGTTCACGCTTTACAGCCTCAAAGGGATCTTCTCCCGGTTCAAGCTTGCCTGCAGGCAGTTCCAGACAAACCTCTTTAAAAGGATACCTGAACTGTTTCACAAAAATCAGTTCCTTTTTCGATGTAACGGCCGCTATGCAAACTCCACCGGGGTGCTCAACCACCTCCCGTGTTCCGGCCTTTCCGTCGGGAAGCTCTATTTCATCGACATGAACCCTGATAATTCTGCCGTCATATATTTTTTTCTCGGATATTCTCTTTTCATTCAGCTCCATATTACCACTTCCATTATTAACGACTTTATTAATTAAGTAAAGCTTCAGCAAAAACAAGTAAGCCGGACCTCCAAAGTCCGGCTTGTAAGTTGCTGTTCACAATCATTCCCAAACGTATTCATTAGCTCTGACTGCAGTGCCGGCCCGTTAAACACCGGTTTCGCCCTGCCTTCAGTTCTCTTTTCACAGACCGCTTGCACGTATTTTGCTGTGCAGGTCTGTCTCACGTTCAGTCATCAGTCCGATTCTTCCCGCCTTCAGTCCTTTTTTTCAGACTGTTCGTCCGATTTTCCGCTGTGCAGGTCTGGCTCACGTTCAGTCATCAGTCCTGTTCGCTGGCATTAGAAATCGCATGATCTCGGTGTTCTGGGGAATGGAATTACATCACGGATATTCTCCACGCCTGTTAAATACATAATCAGACGCTCAAAGCCCATTCCAAAGCCCGAATGAACACATCCGCCGTATCTTCTTGTGTCGAGATACCATTCGATAGGCTCTCTGTCAACACCCATCTCGCTCATTCTCTCAAGAAGCTTGTCAAGATTCTCCTCTCGCTGGCTTCCGCCCATCAGCTCACCGGCCTGAGGAACGAGAAGGTCTACCGCAGCTACCGTCTTATTATCGGGATTAACCTTCATGTAATATGCCTTGATTTCCTTCGGCCAGTCTGTAACAAACACAGGCCCTCCGAAATAATCAACAATGTATTTCTCATGCTCCTTGGCAATATCCTCACCGTAATCAGGCCGGAATTCCCACTTCACATCAGCCTTCTTCAGAATATCGATAACGTCATGATGAGCAATTCTTGTAAACTTGGAATTTACAAGGCTTGTAAGCTTTTCCTTAAGTCCCTTCGCTACGAACTTGTCAAAGAACTCTATTTCTTCGGGACATTTCTCAAGCACATAATTAACAACGAACTTAAGCATCTCTTCCTCGGTGTCCATAAGTCCTTCCAAATCGCAGAAGGCCATTTCCGGCTCAATCATCCAGAACTCATTTGCATGAGTGGGAGTATTTGAATTCTCTGTTCTGAAGGTAGGTCCGAAGGTATAAATATCTCCGAATGCCATTGCAAATGTCTCGCCCTGAAGCTGTCCCGAGCCTGTGATAAACGACTGCTTTCCGAACAGATCCTTTGAGAAATCAACGGTACCTTCTTTTGTAAGCGGAAGCTGATTCATATTGAGAGTTGTAATCTTGAACATCTGATCCGAACCTTCACAGTCCGCACCTGTAATCAGAGGGGTATGTACATAAAGGAACCCTCTGTCCTGAAAATATGTATGTACAGCCATAGCTGCCACACTGCGCACACGAAAAACTGCCGAAAACAGATTGGTGCGTGGACGAAGATGAGCTACTGTACGCAGATATTCTCTTGTATGACGCTTGGGCTGGATAGGATAATTCTCAGGGCAGTCCCCCAAAAGAGTAACCTCCTCTGCCTTTAATTCAAATGGCTGCTGATTCTCGGGCGTAAGTACGATTGTACCCTTTACCTCAACGCTTGCGCCGACATGAATTCTTGATATCTCGTCAAAATTATTAAGGTTCTGTTCATAGACAATCTGTAAATTTTCGAAATAAGATCCGTCATTTACATTGAGAAATCCAAACTGTGCCTGTGCACGATTTGTACGAACCCATGCACACACGGTTACTTCTTTGGACGCATACTCCGATGTGTCTCTAAACAGCTGCTTAATTCTTGTTCTCATTTTCATCCCTCCGATAAAATAAAATGATTACGGCGTCAAAAGTACTGACGCCAATTGATACACGCATTTCTTCGGTTCCTATTCACAGTTTGTCCAAAATAATTCATAAGCCCTGTCTTCCACGCAGTCAGACTCCGTTTGGACAATTCTTCTACCGTAATCAGTCCGTATGAACATCAATCTGCTGGAAGGGAATTGAAAGACCGTTTTTAGCAAAAGCTTTTCTAGCCTCTTCCATCATGTCAAAATACACATCCCAGTAATCACTGCCCTTACACCATACTCTGAAGGTGTAGTCAAGAGAGCTGGCACTCTGTGCAACCAGTCTTACAAAAGGAGCAGGATCCTTCAGCACCTTATCACTTGCCGCTGCAACCTCAAGAAGTACCTTTTCAACCTTCTCAATATCATCCGAGTAGGATGCACTGAAGGTGAGGTCAACACGTCTTTCAGGCATTGCAGAATAGTTGATAACATTTGAATTTGTCAAATTACCGTTGGGAATTGTGATAATCTTGTTGTCAACAGTAACCAGAATTGTATAAATAATCGTAATGTCCTTTACAGTACCTGCAAGTCCCGAATTTTCAATATAATCTCCAACCCTGAAAGGCTTGAAAATCAAAATCATAATTCCGCCCGCAAGATTGCTGAGAGCTCCCTGAAGTGCCATGCCTACGGCAATCCCGGCTGAAGCAAAAATTGTCAGGAATGATGTGGCAGGAATACCCCAGATCATCGCAGTGCTTGCAATTACAAGAGCGTAGAGCATAATCTTGATGAAACTCTTTAAAAAGCTCTGAACACTAACCTCAAGTTTCTGAAATCCTTTTCCTTTGGCTACGAGATTCACCACTACTTTGGCAACTTTTAACCCGACAAACAGAACAATCAGGCCGAAAACAATCTTAAGACCGACATCAGTTCCCAGCTGTGCAATGTAATCCACAAAATCCTTCATAAAATATACCTCCGTGTATTTTTATTATCCGGTTATGGCCCGGACAGCCATTATTTTTTCCAAAAATCAGTGAAAACACTCACTCCTGACACCTGCAAACGATACCGGTTGCTCCTTTGCAACACAACTCCCGCAATTTTCAAAAATACAGAATTCTTATAAACGTTGAAAAAACAGCATTTTATTACAATATCACTCTGAGTCGCTGTCTGTATTCAATCTCTCCGCATCCACTTCCTCAGGCAACACCTCTGCGGCTGCTATCTGATCCTCGGGGAAAGCCGGAATCTCACCTTCAAGCGCTTTCTCCAGAAACTCCCATGTGCCTGCTGCCTCGTCGCCGAGCTTCCATGCGGCAATACCGCCCATCCCGCGTTCTCTGATAACGATGCCCTTTCTCAGAAGAGACCACTCATCCTCAAGCCAGAGTCTGTATAGAGCTCCGTCCTGCGAATACTCGGTATAATACTGACCTGCCTGTGAATCCCATCTTTTCAGCCCCGCAGATGCATTATATTTCTTCTTCGCTTCACTCAGATTCGGTGTCGAAGCCACATAAGTCTTCAGTTCTCCGCCTTCAGTTATTTCCTTCCACACTCTGGTAAAAAAAGGAACAACCATAATTACACGCTCAGGCGGACATATTGCAATTGTTTTGTCGGCTGCTCTCGTAAACCATTCAAGAGAAGACACCGAGCCGGCTTCAGACCCCGCATAGTGTTCATCATATCCCATGATAACCACATAATCAACCAGCTCTGCCTGCTCACCGATATTATAAAATGCATTATAATTCTCAGGAACATAATTGTCTACAGATAAAACAATCTTTTTTTCACGACATCTTATCGAAAGCTCTCTGAGAAACTGTATATAATATACCCCCGTATCAACCTTTAACAGCTCGAAATCAACATTAATCCCGTCGGCTCCGTCCCTCTCTACCGCATTCATTATATTGTCGATAAGCTGCATTCTGCTCTCGTATGAGCTCAAAAGGCGATGACTGTCCTCAGTGCAGCTGAACGTATCCTTTATTGGGTCATTTTTTATTGTAGCCCATACCTTCATTCCCTGTGAATGCGCCCTTGCACTGTATTCACTGTTTCCGTAGCTGATAAAATTTCCCACTGTGTCACTCAGGAAATACCAGGTCGGCGCCACTACCGTCAGTTCCTCGGCTCCTTTTGTCACATTGTCGAGCAAACTTACCGAATTCTTTGTATAAAGCAGATGCCATCCGAGATATACCTTGTTTTCGGTATTGCAGTGAGTATATTCCTCCGGAATGTACTCCGCGAATGTGGGATCCTCATAGAAGCTGGTGTCCAGCTTGTCGCTGAGAATATAGCCCCTGACACCGTCCTCACTCATGACCTTTACAAAACCATCCTTCTGAATTCCGCCGCCTTCAATAAATCTGAGTTTATCACCGGCCTTTACTTCCTTCAGCAGATTTGCCTTAATATCCTGGCTGACTCTGATTCGTGTATCTTCCTTGGCCAGCGCGCAAAGATAAGCATCGCTTTCCTGAATAATCAGAACCCGGTCCGGGTTGGTATATGTCCGATACGTAATATTACTGCATTCGGTCAGAAAGCTCATCAGTACGTAAGGCACTCCGTCCTTCAGTTCAACGATTGAATTCGGGCATTCGGCATTTTTTCTGTTGATTGTGCAGGTGTTTTCACCGGGTTTAAACACATATTCGGCAGAAGCTGTAGTATAGTACAATGAGTTTTCTTCCTCCGACCAGAAAAACCTGTGATTATACTTTGACACCACCGTATCAAGGTCGAGATACGGTTCCCCGTTCTTCATCAGCGCATTTTTATCATAAATGTCTTCATCAACAATTATCATGGCTTCCCCGGCGGGAACATTGTAATAATCGGCAAGAAGCGTAACCTCATCACTTTCTCTGTGCTTCTCCTGATATGCTTCATACATATTCAAACCAATAATTCCAATAACTCCGAGCACCACAACAACAGTAAGTATAATTATAATTTTTTTGTACATATATTCACTCCTAAAACGCAGCACCTTTTCCTAAGGCAACTGCAGCACAAAAGCGCCGAAAGCGCCGCGATGCGTGAAACAGTAAGCGTCAGATGCTTTAACACCGTAATCATTAATATATCAGAAACTATGACCAAATGCAAGATATAACAGAATTCCGTTATAGCAGAATTTACTATATAGTGTTTCCTGCGAATTTATTGAAAATCATATTTTTTTCTGATAAACTCCAGACAGTGTCAGGGTATACAAACGGGAAAGGAGGTACAAACCATAATAAACAACTACAGGATTATTTCGTGTCTGAGCGAACACGAAAACAGTACTACATGGCTCGCAATGCACCCCCGTCTGCAGACAAAGCGAATCATCAAGGGCATCCGCAGGAATTCCCCTTATTACAATGTTCTTGCCGGAGAAGCTCTCATCATGAAAAATCTTAATCATCCGGGGATTCCCGAAATATATGATATCGATGAAGATGAAAACTACATGTATATCATAGAGGAATTCATTCCCGGTCAGTCATTAAAGGATGTATGCAATTCACGTCTTTTATCCGAATCCGAGATATTTCATTTTGCTGTTCAGATCAGTGAAATCATACATTATCTGCATTCTCAGCCCGATCAGATTATCTATTTGGATTTAAAGCCCGAAAATATCATAATAAATGACGGCAAGTGTTTTCTGATTGATTTCGGAAGTGCCAGACTGTCATCAGGTTCAGGTTATCTTAACTTTGGGAGCGTCTCATACGCTTCCCCCGAACAGCTGAAGGGTGAAGCTGTCGGAACCGGCTCAGATATTTACTCACTCGGCAGGCTTCTCTTGTATCTGGTTGAAAACGGGAACACAGACAGAAAAAAATCCGGCAAACTGCAGCATCTTGCCAACCGTTGTCTGGCGTCAAAAAGCTGGAACCGGATAGGAACCGCAGGCGAACTTGTCAGACGTCTCAAGTCGCTGCAGAAAAATAACGAATGCAAACCCTGCACCCCCGTTCGAACAGCGATTGCCGGCTCGTCCTCAAATGCCGGTACCACCTACACCGCTCTTCTGTTGAGCATCTTTTTAGCCGCAACCGAGGGCAAATGTACGCTCGTGGAAACATATGATTCGGGGCTTGATCCGTTTACGGAACTTCCCGGGAAAATTCTTCCCGGCAGAAATCTGATTTTTATGGATTCCAAGCACTACGAAACCGAATCGCTGCCCGATGGGAATCTGATACTGGACTGCGGCACTCTTACAGACGAGATGCCGGATGACTTCTATAAAGCCGACTGCTGCTGCATTCTGGTCGGAAATAAGGCGTGGGAGAAGGATAAAATACTCCGCGCCAGGGCATTGTCGCAAAAATGCGTCAGCAGGCTTTTTCTGGTCAATCTGTCCGATTCGGTAACCGATGAAACCGCTGCACTGCTAAAGGGTGAGAAATTCATGGCTGTTCCCTTTATTGCCGGCTGCGGTGACATTCTGACGAACCCGCGTCTTCGTGACATTTTCAACGATATCGTATCCGGATTCAGGAGGAACGTTCATGATTAACTCAGTAAAACATAACAGATTTACTTTTCAGGGCAGGCGTATAGGTCTCATAGGTCTCGGACCGCGCAATGGAACAACGCATATTGCTCTGTCAACCGCAAATTATCTGAGTGACTGTTATAAAAAAAAGGTATGTTTGATCGAGCAGAACACACATAATGATTTTAACCTTTTCAGAGAATATCTGAACATTAAGGGCGACTCTTCCGATTTTACATATCATCGCGTTTCTTATTATCCCGGAGGGAATTCAGGTGAATCCCTCTCCCGATTATCCTCGAGCTATGACTGTACCGTTTTCGATCTGGGAAGCAGCTTTCAGCCGGCTATGGCAACACTTGAGCTTTGTGATATCAGAATAGCCGTCGGAACAGGTGCCCCCTGGCGTGACGACGAGTACACATATCTCGAAGAACTGATACGCGGAATGGACGATTTATCAAGCTGGATTCTGTTTATAAACCTTGGAAGCGAAAAACAGGTTAAGTATTATCGCAACATAGGAATTCCGACCTATTCGTTTCCGTTGGAATACGATCCGTTCTGTCCGCATGACGCTACACAAAACATATTAACAAAAGCGCTGATATAACCAATATAGCAAATACATAAACAGCCGTAAAATGCACCTTTTGGTATCGGTTACTTTACCGGTTTACTGTCAGAAGGCAACCTTTCTTCAGGCTGTAAATCGGCGGGTAGCACGTCAAAAAGGGAATAAATATATCACAACAAACTCCTCTATACTAAAATATTATAACCGGGTGTGGATAACGCACCCGGTTAATTGTTCCTATTCGGACAGACGGTGAATAGTAACCCTATTCACCGTCCGTCCAAAAACATTCTATTGACTTAACGGCTTAAAATGATTATACTTGACATTACTGTTCAGGATAAATATGTCTTTTTTCATTATTTGTCCGTTATATGATACAAGCGTCAAAAGTACATTTTTTCGTCAAGCTTGCCTGTAAGAAAAAAATGGACTTTATGACGTCCAAAACATGAAAAAGCAGCCATTTTTCGAAGAAATATGAGCGGTTTTTTTATGTTTTTAGCATTTTGAGAGAACAAAGTGCGAAGAAAGTTACTATTCACAGTCGTGTAACTATGAATAGTAACCGGAGAAATGAGTGTATAATTAGGCGTCGGTTCTTTTGACGACGTAAACATTATATGTTTCCGAACGGTAACTGTTTCACGACTTTATGCCGATATATATATTGAGGGAACTCATAGTTTTCCCTCACAGACAGTCCAAAACCAATAGTCGGATAATAACAGCATATAGCACACCGGCATTTCCACGGTTGCCGTATACAGCAGCCGCTTCAATACCGGCACACATACCGCTCACTTTATACGGAAGGAGGGATTTTTATGAATATCGAACGTATAAGTGATAATCAGATTCGCTGCACACTCAACAAGGAAGACCTTCTGGAAAGGAAGCTCAACATCAGTGAGCTGGCTTACGGAAGCGAAAGAGCCAAAGAGCTTTTTACCGATATATGCAAAATGGCATTTAAGGAATGCAATTTTGAAACCGAAGACATCCCTCTCATGATTGAGGCTATACCGATTTCCCATGAATGTCTGGTACTTGTGGTTACCAAAGTTAACGACCCTGAGGAACTTGATGTCCGTTTTTCCAATTTCACAAATCCGGACAGTCAGGTACCTTTTGCGCATCTCGCTCCCGAAGAAAAGAACTATGCCGATGAAGTACTCAGCTGCTTCGAGCATCTCAGTGAGCTTCTCGGAGATCCTCTTGCTTCAAAGTTTCTGGATTCCATTAAAGGCAATGACGGCAAGACCAGCGGTGCTCTTTACAAAGTATACAGTTTTTCAAGTCTTGAAGAGGTTATACGGCTCTCCTCGATTATTCACAAAATATACAACGGAAGCAACACGCTCTACAAGGATTCGTCAAATGATATCTACTACCTCGTCCTGAATATTTCAGAGCATACGGCAGAGGAATTCAACAAGGTCTGCAACATAGTTGCTGAATATGGCAATTCAAACCGTCCTTCTACTACAGATGTCCGTTTCTTTGAAGAACACTTCGATGTCATAGTCAGAGATAAAGCGGTTCAGGTTCTGTACAAGCTGTAGGAAGTTATCGTTCGGCAGCCGATGCTTATGAATATGATTATTTAAAGCAGTCTGTAAACCTGTTTTGGGCAACGTGCAGCGCCGTTTTTGCGTCGCGTTAGCGACAAAAACCGAAAGTAAAAGCGTGCGCATCCTCGCGGAGCGTTTTTTACTTTATAGGACGTAATTTCATATAAAAAAATAAGCTCACAGCATTTCGCTGTGAGCTTATTTTTTATAGTGATGTACGTCAAAACGCGTTCAGAAGCTTCTGAAATAAAGTGCCGACGAATCTATATCCTCCAGACAGTGTGCACCTGTTCTGGCCATGATGCTCATCAGCTCTCCGTTTATCTCACAGATTCTTTCAGCAACGCCTTTCCCGCCCTTTTTCAACGGTTCCATCAGATTTCTTCCGACACATACCGCATCAGCTCCGAGTGCAAGGGCCTTGTAAACATCCATTCCGCTTTCAATTCCGCAATCCACAATTATCTTTATGCGGTCACCGACTGCCTCCCTGATTTTGGGAAGAACCATAAGCGGAGGTACCGAATAAGGCATAATTCCATGATGATGGGACACTATAATCCCTGCGGCACCGGCCTGCACACATTTTTCGGCATCCTGTACGCTTAGTACTCCTTTTACCACAAACGGAGTACTTCCCGCCGCAGCAATGAATTCCTTCAACTCAGCCAGGCTCTTTGATTTCATCGGAAGCCCCATTACATTATCATAGCTTCCGTTACCGGAGTATGCATGGTCGATATCCATTCCTACCGCAAATGCTCCGTGAGCTATCGCATGTTCAATTTTATGAAAAACAACGCTGTTGTCTTCGTGCGGCTTTATTACCTTTACGGTTCTGGCTCCGGTGTCCAGTATAGCTTCAAGTTCGCCGTCTTCTCCCATGCCGACAAAATGTACTGTACCGGCTTCTTTGGCACCCCTGGCAAACTCCACCATCCCGTTTTCGCAAACGTTATGAAGATGCGACAGAGCCGCTGTCATCACGGGAGTGGTAAACTTCTCTCCGAACATTTCCATTTCCGTGCCGGGCAGAGCCGAATCAATATACCTTGTTTCCACCAGAATCGAGTCAAAATAATCTCTTGTTATTCTGTTTGAATCACCCGTAAACTCCATACAGCCTTCCCCTGCCGGTATTACTGCTGGGCTGCAGCTGACTTTTCAAGAAAAAGATTGATCTGATCTACAAGTGCGTCAGCATCAATTCCGTGTACTGCTGCTGCATCACCGATACTCTCTGCCTGTGCAGAAGGGCATCCGAGGCAGTGCATTCCTGCGCCCATAAGTAAGGGAGCCACATCCTTGTTTGTTCTTAATAATTCTCCGATTGTAATATCTTTTGTAATCATTTTTATTTCCTCCTGATGTATATTTATAGATTACCTGTCATGGAATATTCACATGAATCCGAAAAGCAACTAATCACAGTCTGTGTGAGACCTGTTATCATCCGGTCACGCACAGCACCCGATAACTCATCACAATTATGACTTACTGTGAATCATAACTCTGCATCTACAAATTAATTGTATCACACCTGTCAAGTATGCATCGGGTACTCCGTAGGTGAACCTTTGTCACTGTTTGCATTCAGTCGTGTAAATACACAAATCCCGGTTTTACATACCTGCCTGCGAATATTTACGATAAACCAAGAATTTGTTTTGTCCGACCCTCACAGCCGATAGTATTGTTTGCAGCTTCATTTCGGGCGTATCATCTGTTAAAATACTCCTTAACGTCCGGCACCTGACCTTTTGATACCTCAACAACGCCTTTTCCAAATTCCTCGACAGCAAGTGTACATGATGCAAACATATCGGTCAGCTGTTCCTCTGACACATCATCGTCAAAGCAGCCGACATAGGTTTTAAAAGACACTCTGGCTTCATCATAGTCAAGTACCATGCATCCGTTAATCAGTGCATCGTTAGTCCTGTTGATGTACTCCGCCACCGCACTGAATTTTTTCCTGGACACGCTGAAAATAGTGTCACATCTGAACAAAATACAGTCATCCAGCACCTGAATCAGTACAATTCCCTTATCCAGCAGGCTATCAAAGGACTCGTCCATAATGAAGAAACCACGCTCGCTGTCAAATTCAAACTTCTTTTCAATGTTTTCCAGATAAGTCTTAACTTTCTCTGCCAGTTTTTCCGAATAATTCATATTTACCGCCTTTCCATGTAAATCATTTGATGATATGTGCGTCATAAAGAATTGACGCCTATTGATACCGTCCGAAAACTGCTTTTTCCTCAGTCGTCCGGTGTGCCTTTTTCTTAGTGACCGGACCTTTGTGGCATAGTGCTTTCGCAGGTTTGCTTTTTACATTCCATATAAAATACTTTCAAAATACGTTCTATGTCTATAGCTCGATTTGTTTATTATTTGTTCCATTTATTTAATTTATTATCCGTTTTTTAGTTATCCGTTTTTGGGTTATCCGTTTTTGGGTTATCCGTTTTTAGGTTATCCGTTTTTAGGTTATCCGTTTTATTAATAATTCATTTCTTCTGTACTTTCATCTGTCAATTATTCGTTTTCCAAATCGGCCAGCCGGTTTCCATCCTTGTCGGAAATATAAGGATCTCCTCCGATTCTTGTGGTCGTGATAAAAATATCGTCGCCCTTTTCAAGCTCCATCCATGTACTCTCGTCTACCGAATAAGTCTCCTTTTCGTCGTCTTCACCGGTAACGGTAAACACATATTTCGCAGACCTTTGCCCTTCTCTTTCATCCTCAGCCAGATTTGTCTGCGGCCAGTAGGTGTTATGATCCTCTCCCGATGCTACGGCATTTCTTCTCTGAATCCATTTCCAGATATCATAATAATATTTTTTCTGATACCGCGGAACAGATACATATACCGGCTGTGATTCCGTCTCGTAATAGTACTCCGTAGTGTAAACCGGGACTTCGCGTGTTTCCTCTTCAAAATAACCGTTACCCAGGTCGACATACGAATACTCTGTTTCATAATGATCTATTACCTGTCGGCTTCGTTGGACCTGTACCTCTTCGTAATGGTCAAGAACACTGTCGTAATGATGAATTTCATCACGTGTATATTGCAGATGCGCATCACGCGGCAGATTCCAGTCCGATTCGTCAACATTTTCATAATGCTCAATGCCAATTGTTCTCTGCCAGCTGATATCCGTTACCGTCCACTCACCTGTTTTCGGAGTGCTTATAAATGTACCGATAAGAACCAGTGCCAGAACGATAACCGCAGCAACCACTATCTTCTTCAGGCATCCGTCGGGAAGCCTTCTCCCACCGGTCGGAGGAATATACTGCTGCTGTGGCTCCTCTTTCTTTTTATGAAGATCAAAATAATTTTTCTCCGAATCCTCGCGGGTTGCACCGCAGCCCTTGCAGTTCTGCTCATTCCCCGTATTCAGGCTGTCACAATAAGAGCAGTACCAGTCCGGTCCGCGATAAATTCCCGCTGCCTTCTTTTCATCCACATATTCGAGATTCTGCGGCTGCTGCCTGTATTTTACACCCTCTTCTGCATTTTTTATGTAGAACTTAACCGAACCTCTCGGTCTTCCGCAATTCGGGCACTCTCGAATGTCTCCGCCAATCTCTTTTGTGCCACAGTACGGGCAATCCCAAAATGCTTTAATCAGTCTTCCCATGATTTTTCAGCCTCCATAGTCGGATAATAATTTTATCCCATTTACCTGAAAAACACAATCATTTCACAAAAAGTTTTTTAATTTCTCTTGTATTATTCCAATTTATAGTTTATGATTAGGAAAACCGCTATGGTTTTATTATTAAAGGAGGTAAACAAAAATGGCATACGTTATTGGTGATGAGTGCATTTCATGTGGTGCCTGCGCATCAGCTTGTCCTGCAGAGGCTATCGCTGAAGGTGATGGCAAGTACGTTATCGATGCAGATAAGTGCTTAGACTGTGGCGCTTGTGAGGGAAACTGCCCTGTTGGAGCTCCTAAGGCTGAATAATACACTCGTTCCGGTGAGAAAAATCCGGAAAACAAAGACCGGGCTTTGTGCCCGGTCTTTGTCTATTGTTAAAATGCGATACAATCGTCAAAAATATAGGACTTATAAGCCCTGCCTGCTGCACGTTATCAATCACCGTCCGGCAAAAAATTCATAAAGCGGCCGCAAAATCGGCGGTTCATTCGTTTCCTAACGAAAACGGCTTTATTTCATGTGATCTTTCCGGCTTTGAACAGAGCTTTATTGCATGTATTTTATCCGTCTTTGAACAGTGCATTATTTCATGCATTTTATTCGACTTTGAACAGAGTTTTATTGCATGTATTTTATCCGGCTTTGAACAGTGCATTACTTCTGCAGGTTGACAAATCTGGCAAATTCAAGCTGATATCCCAGTTTAATGGTACCCGTGGGACCGTTACGCTGTTTACCGATAATTATCTCGGCCACACCCTTGTCTTCCGAATCATGATTGTAGTATTCGTCACGATATATAAACATTACCACATCCGCATCCTGCTCGATAGCTCCCGAATCACGCAAATCCGAAAGCATGGGTCTCTTCGACTCTCGCTGTTCTACCGCACGGCTCAGCTGTGAAAGTGCAATAATCGGGCACTCAATCTCTCTGGCCAGGGCCTTCAGCGAACGTGATATTTCAGATACCTCGAGCTGATGGGATTCAGAACCCTTTCCGAGCGTCATCAGCTGAAGATAGTCGATAATTACAAGTCCGAGATTCTTTTCCATTTTCAGTTTTCTGCACTTTGATCTGACCTCAGTCACCGATATGGCCGGCGTGTCATCAATTATCAGCGTCGAATCACCGATAATTCTTGCACTTTCCATCAAATCCGCCCATTCATTCGGTTTTAGATTTCCCGTTCTGATCGACTGTGCGTTAATTCTCGAGTTCATCGAAAGCAATCTGTTGACAAGCTGAATTCGTGACATTTCCAGACTGAATATTGCTGTCGTAACTCTGGCTTTTGTCACGACGTATTCCGCAATGTTCAGCGCAAATGCGGTCTTTCCCATTGAAGGACGTGCAGCCAGCAGAAGAAGGTCTGATTTCTGCAGACCGGCTGTCTTGAAATCAAGCTCATAATAACCCGTCGGAACTCCCGTAACAGAGCCGCTGTTCTTAGATGCAGCCTCTATTCCGTTCAGTGCCTCCATAACCGAGGTTCTGATATCAACATAATCGCCCGTCTTCCGATGCTGCGATATTTCAAATATTTTCTTCTCACTTTTATCCAGAATGCTGTCCATGGTATCATTTTCCGAATAACAGTCATCGGCAATACCTTCGGCAGCCTTTATCAGTCTGCGAAGCAGTGACTTCTGGGCAACTATTTCCGCATATTTGCGTGTATGAACAGATGTCGGAACGGCTCTCATGATTCCGCTTAAATTTTCAAGGCTGCTGATATCGGCCGGCACCTTGTTCTCAAGCAGTTTATTCTGGACCGTTATCAGATCCACAGGCTCCCCCGACTCATTCAGCTGAACAATAGCCTTGAAAACCTCAGCATACCGCTGATAATAAAAATCCTCTTCATTTACCAGTTCCATGGCGGTCGCAATGGAATCCGGATAGTTCATCATGGCTCCGACGACTGCCTGCTCTGCTTCCGCATTATTCGGTTGTGTCCGCTTTATAACAGCCTCATCCATAGCTTCCTCTCCGACAGCATCCGGTATTTACATACCGGTGACAAAGTCAAAAGCTGTACCTGTTATTTATTTCTGTCTGCAACTGTGATTGTGGAAATCAGCAGTCACACAGGCTTAACCTCAACCTGTACCTCTACGGTAACCTTGGGATGAAGCTTCACGGGCACCTTATAGCTTCCGGCATTCTTGATGGCATCCGGAAGAACAAGCTTCTTTTTGTCTATTTCAATTCCCGCCTGCTCCTTAAAGCCTGCGGCAATTTCCTTTGTCGTAATCGAACCGAAGGTCTTTCCGCCTTCACCGCACTTAATTTCCAAAGTAATCTTCTTTGTTACAAGCTTCTCTCCGAGAGCCTTTGCCTCTTCGTATATTTCCTGCTGACGCTTTGCTTCCTCTGCCTTCTGAATTTCAAGATCCTTCAGATTCTTCGGAGTAGCCTCAAGTCCAAGCTTCTTCGGCAGGATAAAATTTCTGGCATACCCGTCGTTTACTTTGACGATATCGCCCTTTTTACCAAGTTTGTTTACATCCTGAATGAGTATAACTTCCATGTTGTCCCTGCTACTAAAAACATATACAAAAGTGTATATGTTAGATGATTTGCTACAATCTCACGATTTGTAGTTACTGCTTCATCGTGTATGCTTTTGATAGAACATAGTTCTTGTCTACTCACAAGTTCTTGTACACTCCACAGTCGTTAATTCCCGACTAAGCCATCGGTACATACCTATAAATTCATTTAATAGATTAGATATAGGTTTTCATCTAAAATAGCTTTTCCTTTCTATAGATTTTTGTTTGTTTTTTTGCCACTTGGTTTTCGTGGACTTATACCATTACTCAATTACAACCATCAAGGTTCTACCCTATAGTTAGCAAGACTATTTCAACTCGCACTGGTTAATTTCCTGTAATTTCAGTGGTTTTAAGTTACCAACTAATACTCTGGATTTTGAGTATCTTTGAGTATATTTACTCACGTTTGTCACTGCATTCAGTTACTTAATTATCCTCTTATATTTCCGTTATAAAACTGCGATGTTTCCACACGCTTTGCAGTCCTCTTTCCGTGTTTCGCTTTTGCTTATTTCTCTTTCCGACTATTTCGCACGCTTTGCATTACTTTTGCCCATTTTCAAAATATCCGCGTAGCGCTTTGCTCTGTACCCGGTTATATCTCTCCGCCCTCACGCATGCTCTTCAAGACGTCACGCACACGCTGCTTTGCTTCCTCAACACTGCAGTCCGAGAACTGTGCACCTGCAACGCTCATATGACCGCCGCCGCCGAGGCGTTCCATTACCACCTGAACATTGACCTCGTCAATCGAACGGGCACTGACAAATACCTGCTCATTATACATGGTAAATGCAAAGCTGGCCTTCACACCGTTTATGTCCATCAGTTCATTCGCCACCTGAGCTCCCAGAACAGTAGGGCTTGCACAGCCTTCTGCATTACACTCCGTCAGAAGGAATTCGTCAAGATAACATTCCGCATTTCCGGCTGCTCTTGCCTTCACCATATATTCCTTTATGTCTGTTCTGAAAAGCTTCCTGATACGAACAATATCCGCACCGTTTCTCTTCAGATAAGCTGCTGCCTCATATGTTCTGACACCGGTCTTTGTCATAAAATTGTTTGTATCAACCATGATTCCGGCATACAGAGAATCCGCCTCCGGACCCTTTATCTTCAAACCGTTTCCAATATACTGCAGTATCTCCGATACCATTTCGCAGGCCGAAGACGCATTCGGTTCAACGTAAGAAAGTACCGCATCCATAATAGAATCCGAGGTCTGTCTGTGATGGTCTATCAGTACCTTGTATCTTGCCAGGTCAAGCAGCTCCGGGCACTCCGTAATCGCCGGTCTGTTTACATCCACCACCACAAGAACCGTCGACGCATCCATCTTCGTCATAGCCTCAGCCTTATCGATTATCAGCTCGGCATAATCCTGATTTGAAGAAAATCTGTCAACCAGAGCTTTAATGGATGCATTTACCTCATCCATGACAATCCAGGCTTTTTTGCCGAAATGCTTGGCAATGCTGTACACACCGACCGCCGATCCAAAGCTGTCCGCATCAGCCATCTTATGTCCCATAATGACTACCTTGTCCCTGGCCACTATAAGTTCACCGAGTGACTGAGCCTTGACTCTGGCCTTGACTCTGGTACTCTTTTCGACGGAATTGCTCTTTCCGCCATAATAATCAATATTATCACTGCTCTTTATAACGACCTGGTCACCACCTCTTCCAAGTGCCAGATCCATAGCCGCACGGGCCGCCTCATAGCCTTCGGTATACGAATTAAAGCCGTTGCCGATACCTATGCTGACCGTGACTGCCATCTCGTTTCCGATGTTTACCTCACGTACCTCATCCAGAATCGTAAATTTGGCATTTTTCAGTTCGCCAAGATATTTCTTTTGGAAAACGAACATGAATTTGTCCTTTTCCAGCTTTTTCAGAAGTGCATCCACATTCTGAAAATACTTATTAATCTTTCTGTCAATCAGTGCAACCAGAAGTGAACGTCTGACCTCATCGATACTTTCAAGAGCTTCCTCATAATTATCGATGTATAAAAGCCCCACCACAAGCTGACGTTCTTCGAGGTACTGCTTTAAAATCATGTTTTCGGTCTCATCATACAGATAAATTGCTGTAATGATATGGTCGGGACGCTCGGGGCCAAGTTCCCTGCTCCAGTCCTCCGGTTCCACCGTCATATTTTTAACGTCGGCTCTGTAGCTGGAGCCGGCAACCTTAATATGAACGGATACCGTCTCATTTCCGACAGGCATCATATCCTGATTTATCTTCGGAATGAGCTCCGATACGGGATTATTCAGCTTTACCGCATCCCCGAAAAGAGTCAGAAATTCGTCATTTGTAAACAGCAGCTTTCCTTCGGCATCAACTATTGCATACGGAACTGCCAGCTGTTTCAGCTGACTCTTCTGAACCTGGCCAAAATTCTGACCAAAATGAATCAATTGCTCGTATATCTGATTTTTTCTGACAAAAAACATAACCGCCATACTTCCGGCATATACCAGAACAAATATTGATGCTACGCATCCGGCTGCCCCATCAATAAAAAACAGCCAGACAGTCATCACAATCAATAGCGTACCAAGATAAAACGGCCAGGTCATCAGCGTTTTCAGCAGCTCGCCCACCTTACGATTTTTTGACATTTATCCTCCGATACCGGCAACCAGCCTGCCACTCCACAGCTGTCAATGCCGTCCGCAGCTTTACACCGCGGTTTCGTATACTAAATTATTGTGTCGGACGTTACTATTCGTTACTATTCACCGTCCGGCCCCAACATTCATAAAGCGCACCACAAAATCAGTGGTGAATAGTAACTGTTATTCAAAGTCAGTCCTAAACGCATTCCTTTTGTGTCCGGCTTCCATAGTCGGACGGGGTTTATTATACCATAAAAAATGCCTATAGTCAAATTAAGGGGAACCTCCTGTTTTCGAAGGCTCCCCTTATGCTGTACATTTAAACGGTTTTTCGTTTCCATTCACCGTCCGGTCAAAAACATTCATAAAGCACGCAAAAAATCAGTGGCTCATTCGTCAGTTGTTTTCATTTCTGACCGCGTCAATAATATTCTTTTTTCTTATTTTTCCTGCCGAATACAGCATGGTCAGCGCGACCACCACAAATACCGCTCCGACCGACACCGCAATGCTCATCCATGGAATAATAAAGCCTGTAACGATTGAGCTGCGCATAACCAGATATATCAGGACATCCATTCCTATGGCTGCGGGAAGTCCCCACATTATTCCTCTGAGCCCGTATATCAGGCACTCATATCTCATCATTTTCCTGTAACCGCGGTCCGACAGGCCGATTGACCTGAGCATTGCAAATTCGCGGGTGCGAAGCAGCATATTGGTCGATACGCTGTTAAATACATTCGTGAGAGATATCAGAGATATCAGAATGATAAATCCGTATGAAAATACATTAATAACATCAAGAATCATTCTCAGGCTTTCCCGTTCGTCACGGTTGTTTATTACCCCAAAGCCAAATTTCTTTTCATGCTCCCGTGAAAATGACTCAAGCTTTGGCGAACGCGACTTATCCTCACCGAAAAACACTGCCAGGCTGCTGTTCAGATTCAGTTTTTCCAGACTGTCGGAACAGATTCTTTGCGCCTGACTGTAAGGCAGGTAAATAATCCCGCTGTTTTTATACAGTTTCAGAGGGTCCTCGTCGATAACTTCCTCGATATATATCGGAACAACATGCTTCTTAAGTTTCGGATTATCCGCTGCAACAACAACATATTCCGGCGAAACAATCTCAGTTTCATATTTCACCGAATCATATGAATCCACATCTCCCGTCACATCAGGTTCATCGTAAGTATAATATATCAGACCGCTTTCCACAGGAAGACTGTCCACATCAAAAGCTTCATATTCCAGCCATTGTACGTCCCCGTCTTCATCCATCTGCGCTTCAACGAACCGGTTGACCGTTATTCCTTTCAGGCTGTCTCCCTCAAAATATTTTTTACTGTCAATGCCACTTTCACTGCATACTTTTTCAAAGTTCTCATCGTCAAGAAGAATAGGCAGGAAAGCCAGTTCTCTGTCCTCAGATTCATCAATTCCCAGCTGTTCCCAGAATTTCTTCAATTCAGCCGAGGCATATTCATTTTTCATCGAAATTGCAGAATAGCCAGCCGTGTAATAAAATACATGTTCCGTTGTTTCCTGCTCCAGCAGGCCGTTTTCAAGCATTCCCCGATATGTATCCTCGCCGATATAATACAGAGAATCGGCCGTCAGTCTGCTTCCCGCTATACTGTCAACGCTCTTCTCCAGATAACTGCAGAAAACGGTTGCCGAAATAAACAGAATTATGCTGACTGACAGTGAGAAAACAGTCGTCCTGTATTTCTTTCTGCTTCTTTTAAAATTCTTAGACGCAAGCGTTCCCTCTATTCCAAAAAGCCTGTATGTCAGTCGCGAGCTCTTTGTTTTTTTTGGGTCAATCCTGATTTCCTGATTCTGTCTGACAGCATCCATGGCAGTTACCTTCCGTGCTCTGTGTGACGGAATCCACGCCGCTATGATTGTTGTCACGAGACATACAACCGCCGCGATGGCAATTGCCGGCAGATTCAACTCAAGCTGCATTCTGACCTCATCGTATCCGCTCTGTCCCGATGTAACTTCAAATATTATTTTTTCGAAGGAACCGCTGAGTGCCGAAAGCGTTATTCCGATTCCGGCGCATCCTATTAACGCGCCCGCGGGGATTCCGATTCCGGCCATGAGCGCAGCCTCGTACAGTACAGCTTTTCTGACCTGTTTTCCCGTGGCACCGAGCGATTTGAGAATACCGAATTCCTTCGTCCTTTCACTGACAGAAATCGAAAAAGAGTTGTATATCATCGAAATAGTACCGATAGAAACTATCAGCAGCAAAATTGACGCAAATCCGTAGATAATTACCAGAAATTCATTTGTCTGACCCGACAGGTAAAGGCGAATAAGCGAACGATGCGTTTTTGCATCCGAAGCATAGTCCGCATTCTTTATGAACTCATCTGCATCAACCGGATCTTCAAGAATAACAAACGCTTTGTTGTTTTTTTCCGCTTTGCTTCCCACAGTTATGGCCGTATATCCCGGACACATATAAGGTTCTATCTCATACGGCAGACGTTCAAAGAAGCCTGTAACGGTATATGTATGCGGCTGTGTTTCCGTCAGCATCTCCAGCATTTCTAAGGCATATCCGGTTCTTTCTGTTGCTTCGAAATACAGTGCCTCATTCTCATCAAGATAAAAATGTTCTCTCAATGCAGCCACATCCGCGTCCTTATTGAGTATTCTTTTTCCAAGATCAATGTTAAGTCTGTCCCCGACGTTAATATCGCGTTCCTTCTCTTCAAAAATGTGAACGGGAAGAATAATCTCGTTTTCATTTTCCGGCATTCGGCCTTCCGTCAATACAACCGGTACATAATCTCCTATGCAGGTCTCCGCGGATATTACCCTCAGATAAGGCTTTGTCTGATTTGCACTGTCAATATTTCCATACCCCAGTTCATTCCAGAGACAGTAGCCCGATACCATCCCGTCTTCGCCGATTCTGTCCGTATTGTTCCCGTCAACGCCCTTAAGAATCAGATGATATTTTCCGTTCGAAGCCATTTCAATATTTCTGAGATAACATATTCCGCTGTAGGCGCCTTCAGCTACGGCAGTCATTAAAGCCATTGACAATACTATACCCAGAATTGTCATGAAGGTTCGCATTCTGTTTTTTTTCAGGGTTTTGTTTGTGTATTTATAAAATATGTTCATTGTTCTGCTCACCCGTTTTTAACTCTTTCATCCCTTACAATGTGTCCATCCTCAATGGCTATGATACGATCTGCCTGTCTTGCTATATTTTCGTCATGGGTAATCACAATCAGTGTCTGGTTATACTGTCTGTTTGAAGCTTTCAGGAGTTCAATGATTTCATGACTGTTTTTGGAATCAAGATTTCCCGTCGGTTCATCCGCAAGTACTATGGCAGGTGCCGTCATAAGTGCACGACCGATTGAAACCCTCTGCTGTTGTCCTCCCGACAGCTGGTTCGGAAGATTGTTCACCCTCTCCTTCAGGTGAAGAAGCTCGAGCAGTTCATTCAGCCTGTCTTCATTCACCTTTCTTCCGTCCATCAGAAGCGGAAGTGTCATATTTTCCACAACGTTCAGGACAGGAATCAGATTGTAAAACTGATAAATCAGTCCCACCTGTCTTCTTCTGAATATAGCAAGCTGTTCTTCATTCTGCTCATACACGTTCTGACCATTCATGCATACACTGCCCGAGGTAGGTCTGTCCACTGCGCCGAGAATATGCAGAAGTGTTGATTTTCCCGAACCCGAGGGGCCTATTATTGCCAGGAATTCTCCCTGCTCCACGCTGAATGATACATTATCCAGCGCATGAACCGTATTTTCCCCTTCTCCGTATGTTTTTGATAAACCTTCAACTTTTAAAATTTCCATTTCATTCTCCCTGTCCTAAATGCTTTTTTACCGGGTTAATACCGCGTGAATCATGCAGTGCCCGGATGTTCCGAATCGTTACAGTTCACAGTCGGGTAATAATGAACGCAAGACTGAAGCCTGCTTCAGGGCTTGCGGATATTATTGCCCGATTATGGAGGCTGGCCAAAACACATCATCGGGTGAAAAACATCATTCGATGACGTTTGCCCGAAAAAGCTTTCAGCTGCGAAGCATCAACTGACTGCGTTTATTACCACCCTGTTAATAGTAACTCCGTATCAATTACGATTGACACTCTTTATGATACATACGCAAAGTGACTGTACGGTGACAGTCGAAAACTTATTTTTTGAAGCAGCGACAAATTACCGCTGCAAAAGCGTGCGCATCCTCGCGGAGCATATTTATACTTTACAGGACGTAATTTCCTATAAAGTAAAAAACGCTGCTGTTCACAAACAGATAAGTATGTTCGCTGGTATTCAAAGAAATTCCCGAGCATTCATAATTATCCGATTGTAAAAAGCAGCCACAAATACTTTATTTTTCATCCATCATTCCGGGCTATGAAAGCTAACCTAATTCGTTATGGTTCACAGTCTGTCCAAAAGTTCCTGTTCACCACTGATTTTGCGGCGCCTTATGAATGTTTTGGCCGGACTGTGAAAAGTCCCTGTTCACCACTGATTTTGTGGCTCTCTATGAATGTTTTGGACGGACTGTGAATGAAAAGTAACGTCCCTAACACTTTCATTATCCTATTGTACTTCAAAACCGGGTACAATTCATATGATTGATTTATAAAATCTTATGACAAATTCCGCACCGCCGTCCTCCGCATTGTCGGCCACTACCGAGCCGTTTTGTGCGGTAATAACCGACCTGGCAAGCGCCAGACCGATTCCGATACTTTCACTTCCGCTGTTTTGTCCCTTGTAAAATCTCTCAAACAGGTGAGGAATATCCTTTTTTTCAAATCCTTCACCGGAATCCGTTATCTTAATCTCCGTATACAAAAGATTCTCTTCTGCCGAAATCCTGATATAACCGCCCGTCGGAGTATGCTCAACACAGTTTTTTACAATGTTTGCCAGTGCCTCAGTCGTCCATTGCATATCTCCCGTAAATCTTTCATCTCCGATATTCAGCTCCAGCGTCTGTTCTCTCAGTTCCATGGATATCATCAGAGGGTCGGTTGCCTGCTCCGCCAGTTTTGCCACACTTACCTCTTCCCGGTTAAAAAGTGCAGTACCCGAATCTATTTTTGACATTTTTAACAGTGTTTCTATCAGCCAGCGGGTGCGTTCCAGAAGCTTATCCATGTCGCGTGCAATCTTCCGTCTTTTCCCGTAATCAGCATTCTCGTCTTTTATCAGCGACACCATGAGCTTCAGTGAAGTTAACGGAGTTCGCAGCTGATGAAATATATCTGATATGGCTTCGGTAAGCGTTCTTTTTTCATCAGACAGAAGCTCTGTCTGTTCGCGCATTTTTCTGATGAGTTTTTTAAGTTCATCGTTCAGTATCGCAAATTCGCCTTCGTTGCACTCATTAAAAGATATCTTGTCCGAGTCAAAAAGGACATCGTCAATTCCATCGGCAATTTTCCGGACTTCATTATAACGTTTCCTCGTAAATAAAGCCTGTATACCTATCAGTACAATTCCCGTTATCAGTGCTGTCAGTGCACATTTTCCACCGATATACGAACCGGCCAGCGCCATAATCGCCACAGCTGCGACACATATCACTATTTCCATTTTAAAACTTCTGTTTCTTAACATTCCCATATTTTCACCATCTCGCCATCTTTATCTGCTTTATTTCTGCTCTTTCCGTAATATCCGCGCCGGTTCTCTTCGGTTATTTGCCGGAGATTTACGTTTGTATTCCGGCTCTTCCCCCGCTTTTTCTGCACTGATTTTTTCGGTTGTTTGCCGGAGATTTACACTTCTATCCTGTAACCCATACCCCGTACTGTTTTAATTATCTGCGGATTCTGCGGGTCCTCCTCAATCTTTTCCCTCAACCTTTTTATATAAACGGTAAGTGTATTGTCATTTACAAAATCACCGTCAATGTCCCATATTTCATCCAAAAGCCGATCTCTCGTCAATAGCGTGCCCCGGTTATTTGCAAATATACTGAGCAGTCTGTATTCAAGTGCCGAAAGAGTCAGTTCACTTCCGTCCTTCCACACCTTAGCCATATCAAAATCAATTTTTATATTTTTTATCATGACTTCATTACTGCTGTCACCATATCTGCGAAGAACATTGTTTATTCTCGAAATAAGCTCCCTCGGTCGGAAGGGCTTGGCAATATAATCGTCCGCGCCGTAATCAAACCCGCGAACCACACTGTTTTCTTCTGAAGAAGCCGTCAGGAAAATAACGGGAAGTCCCTTTTCCTTTGCCATTCTGCATACCAAAAAACCGTTTCCGTCCGAAAGAGACACGTCTACCAGCAGTATCGAACACACGTTACCGTTCAAAAATCTGCCGGCATCCGCCTGTCCCGATACCGCTACGGTATCAAAGCCTTCCTGACGTAAAAAATCCTGAAGAGATTCCACTATCATCTTATCGTCTTCAACAATCAATATTTTTTTCTTCATCGCTTTTCTCCCATTGCAAATTACTTTCTATTCACAGTCTGTTCCAAACCATTCATAAGCCATGTCGTTACTATTCACAGTCTGTCCGAAACACATTCATAAGCCATGTCGTTACTATTTACAGTCTGTCCGAAACACATTCATAAGCCCTGCCTGCTACGCAGTCAGACGCTGCTACGCAGCTGAAAGCTTATTTCATGTGTTTTGTCCAGCCTCCATA
>JAZLIK010000049.1:0-4413 GCA_045617345.1 Lachnospiraceae bacterium
CGATTAATGATATAATGGTAGCAATACAGGAGGGCATCATGCTATATATTTTTGAAACACCATCAGATGTAGCCATTAAAATGGCTCAAAAATTGAAGTCAATTCGAAAAAGACGAAAGATAACACAAAAACAGTTGGCAGCCAGAAGTAATGTGAGTTATGCAACGCTTAGAAAATTTGAAAAAACAGGACAAATTTCACTCGAATCCTTCATTAAAATTTCTATGGAGCTTGGTCTTCTGAATGAGCTAAGCAACTTGTTCTCGGATCCAACCTACAATAGTATTGAGGAGGTAATAAATGAGCAAAAGCAAAACACTTGACGTTTATTATAAAAACAGACATGTAGGGACACTGGCGGAAATGGTTGACAAAAGAGTAGCTTTCCAGTACGACCGGGAGTGGATTCGAACTGGCTTTTCAATCAGCCCGTTTTCTTTGCCCTTATCAGATAAAGTTTTTATTCCTGATGAAAGATCAAGGGAGCGTTTTGCGGGTCTCTTTGGTATATTTGCGGATAGTCTGCCTGATAGTTGGGGTGAATTGCTTATGGACAGGTACTTGAGTTCGGTAGGAATCAGCAAGGAAAGCATTTCCCCCTTGGATCGTTTGGCGTATATAGGAACTTCGGGAATGGGAGCGTTAGAGTATGTTCCTGCCAAAAATACCGATTATGATATCGTCGGTTCAAAGCTTAATTTTGACGAAATAGCTAAGGAATGCAGCGAGATCCTCTCGTCAAAGACATCAGATAAAATTGATATATTATACAGATTGGGAGGCTCAAGTGGAGGAACACGTCCAAAAGTTTTTTTAACCGAGCAAGGAAAGGAATGGATAATAAAATTCCCCGCCTCAAAAGATCCAAATATTAGTGGAAAACGTGAGTATGATTATTCGTTATGTGCAAAAAAGAGTGGAATTAACATGACTGAAACGCAGCTTGTTAAATCTACGATTTGTGAAGGCTATTTTAAGACAGAACGGTTTGACAGACAAAATGGTCAAAAAATATTTACAGCAACCTTTGCCGGAATTCTTGAAGCTGATTTTAGAGCGCCGTCTTGCGATTATGAAACGTTTATGAAACTAACAAGAGCAATAACAAAGGATAATTATGTAGATAAAGAACAGATATTTAAAATAATGTGTTTCAATGTAATGACACACAATAAAGATGATCATACCAAAAACTTCTCATTTCAGTATACCGAAGATTTAGGTTGGAGACTTGCTCCGGCGTACGATTTGACATACAGTGATACTTACTGGGGAGAGCATACCACATCTGTTCATGGGAAAGGTAAAGATATCACCGATGACGATCTTATTTATGTAGGCGTTTCTTCCGGAATTAATGAAAAATTTTGCAAAGAACATATATACATGATAAGAGAAAATACACAGGGCCTATCAAAATACATAAATCTGACTTATCCTATGAGAAAAAGCTTATCTATACAGGAAAGGGTTCTGGATTTGAACAATTCAGAAGCTGTACTTATGGAAAAAATGTGGCATAAATATTTTAGTATGGATATAAAAGAACGAAATGGCATTGAATGGGAAGGAAGGAAACTTCGCCCTGCAGTATTTGACGACAAATACCCCGGTCCCAAGACACCATGACCCTCAAAAAAGAGCCCCCAATAGACCACGGTAACCCAAAGCTGTCATGCGTCCATCGTCGTTCGGGGCTTGCTTTTACGGTCGCCGATGATATACTTAAGAAGAAAGGAGCCGCCGTTTTGTGCGGGATAACGAATATGGGACTGATAGCAAATCAGATGGCACTTGAACTTATTTTTAAGGCTAAGGATGCAATAAAGGAAAAGCTTGCGGAAAAGAAGTCGCTGACTGCAGACGACGCTTTCGCTTCGCTTAAAGACAATTTGGAAAAAAACGGATTTTCGGTCTCCGTTTTCGAGAATGCCGCTTCGGCCGCAAAGTACCTCGATTCGAAGATTGACGGCAAGACAGTAGGATTTGGCGGCTCGGTAACGCTCCGGCAGATGGGACTATTTGAAATGCTTTCCTCTCATAACAGCGTGTTCTGGCATTGGAGCAGCCTCCCGAAGGAAGAAGCAGAAGCAATCCGCCGCAATGCCGCACTTGCCGACATCTACATTTCAAGCGTAAACGCAATTTCTGAGACCGGAGAACTTGTAAACATTGACGGCAACGGCAACCGCGTTTCGGCAATCCAGTGCGGTCACGAGAAGGTTTACCTTGTTGCGGGCATCAACAAGCTTGCCCCGGATTTCGATACTGCCCTCTTCCGCGCGCGTAACATCGCTGCTCCGCTCAATGCACAGCGCCTCGGGCGGAACACTCCCTGTGCAAAGAAAGCCGACCGCTGCTATGACTGCTCATCGCCGGAGAGAATCTGCCGCGGCGTTTCGGTGCTCCTCAAAAAACCTACTTCGTGCGATTACGAAGTAGTCCTAATCAACGAGGAACTCGGGTATTAATTTTTCTCCACTGATTGTGCCTCGAACGGTGCCCTGCACCGTTCGTTTTTTTGACCGGACACTGATTGATTGCCGGCACCGTACCATGACACCTTGACCTCGCGCCGACTGATTTCCCGCACCGTTCGATTGCCAAAATCGGTACGCCTTCAGAATCTGACCTCCATAACCAGACACCTTTCGTGCGGTCAACATGAACCCCTGACCCCGGCATCATGTCATTTAATTAGCGCATGCTCAGCAACAAGAATCCACCACATGACTTCGTCAACAGGAGTCCGCCCCTTCCGGCTCCGTCAACAGGCGCCCACCACATGACTTCGTCAACAGGAGTTACTTCCCGAACAGCTCAGCTGCCTTTTTCATTCTGTCGGCGATAGGAACTCCGAAAGGACACCTTGTCTCGCACTGCTTGCATCCGATGCACTCTGAAGCTGTATTTCCAAGTAGCATGTAATGTGATTTAACCGATTCCGGTACCTCTGACTGCATAACTGCCAGGTCATAGTACTTATTAATCATCGCAATATCAAGTTTAGCCACACAAGGCTTACAGTGACCGCAGTATGTACATTCGCCTCTGTAGGAATGTAAAGGAGCACCACTCAGCACTGTTGCATAGTCCTTTTCATTATCCGTTGCGGTTTCATATGCTACAGCCTCATCCACCTGCTCTTTTGAGTCGTAACCGCAGAGAACGGAAGCCACAGCGGGACGAGTCAATGCGTAATGAATACACTGAACAGGTGTGAGCGCAACCCCAAACGGTGATCTCTTTTCATCAAAGAGTCGTCCGCCCGCAAAGCCTTTCATAACTGTAATTCCAACATTATATTCTTCACAGAGCTTATACAAATCTGCTCTTTCTGTGTTAATTCCGGAAAGGTTTGCATCGTAATGATAGCCTTCATTTAACAGCTCATCTAAATCCTGACCTGAAGGAAGCATATCAAAAGCAGGATTCACACTGAACAAAAGCATCTCAATAATCCCTGATTTAACTGCAAGAGCTGCTGTTTTGGGATCATGGGAGCTCATTCCGATATGACGTATTACTCCCTTTTCTTTCATATCAAGAACATGCTTCAGAAAATCCGAGTCCTGCAAAGAATTCCAGTCTTCCACAGTGTCCACATAGTGAATCATTCCGATATCTATGTAATCCGTTTGAAGCCTTGTAAGGAGATCCTCAAACGCAGGCTTAACATACTTCATGTCTCTTGTGCGAACATACTGACCATTTTGCCATGTAGAGCCAAAGTGTCCCTGCACATACCAATTCTCTCTGTTCCCTTTCATCGCTTTTCCGATGATATCCCTTGATTTGGGATCAGCCATCCAGCAATCAATGATGTTGATGCCCTTTTGACCGGCGTACCTCATTAGCTCAACGGCTTCCTCTTCCGGATGACGCTCCAGCCATTCTCCGCCAAATCCTATTTCACTTACCTTTAATCCTGTTTTTCCAAGTACTTTGTAATTCATGATCATTATCTCCTTGACGTGACAGCGTTTGCCTGATGACCTGACACTGTTCGGTTTGCGGCAATATAAGTGCTTCGTATTTGTTCAATCAGCAAGAAATCCTTTCAACCAAATAGCGCTGAAGAAAGCTCATAGGACTTCCTTTTCTGTAAATTTCTTTGATGTGAGTATTGTAACATCCGGATACAGATAAGTCAAAGAGAATACAGTGACCAGACCACTTTGTCAAGAGGTAGATTGAATTGTTAACATCAAGTCACAGATCCAGCCGGACAGATCAAGTCCAAGGCCACAGTCATTACGGCATCGGCGAACCCACTTTAGGAACCGTAAAGTCTCGCTTTGATGAATAACCGACGATCCATAAAGTAATTTTTCAGTCTGGATAAGCCAGGCATTATTAAAGTTACCCTTCTCGCCCAAAATCGAACACCCCACTTCTCGGAAACATCTCCAG
>JAZLIK010000050.1:0-26872 GCA_045617345.1 Lachnospiraceae bacterium
GGATAACTATGCCCGTAAGTTCGGAAGCAAGCTTCCGGACTTGCGTTCATAGCTACCCGACTGTGAATAGTAATTATTTGGCAAGTCTTTGCCAATATTTGACTATCTTTATATGTTTATGTGTGATATGATGATACAAGCGTCAAAAGTACGTTATTTTTCGTCAAGCTTGCCTGTAAGAAAAATAATGGATTTTATGGCGCCCAAAACATGAAATAAGCCATAAGCCGTGAAAATGCGACGTGAACGGCGTATCCGGAGGTTTTCTTATGAAGAAAAGTCTGATTTATGCGGCGACGCTGCTTGCTACCGTGTCAATTACAGCGTGCTCGGGCAGTGAAAACGGGAACGTTACGGGGCGGAACACTTTGGCGGATGAAACTGTATCGGAAAAAATAATATCGGACGGATCAGAAGCGTCGGACGGAACCGGGACAGCAATATCGGACGGAACGGAAGCGTCGGGTGAAACCGGGACAGAAAGCATTATCACTGAAGGCGGAGAAACCGATAACGCGGCTGCTTCATCGGGAGAAGCTCCGACATGTGAAAATACCGACACAGAAAATGAAAATAGCAGTGAAACTGCTCAAAATAAGGAGGAACCAAAATTGGAACAGCTTGAATTAAAACCTATACTTAAAACACCGGGTTACAAGAACCCCTGTATGACACAGCGTTTCGGCGCAGACCCTTATGCACTCGTATATGACGGCAGAGTGTATATTTACATGACCGGCGATGAGTTCATGTATGATAAGGACGGAAAGATTATTGAAAACAATTATTCTAATATTTGGACACTGCGTGTTATTTCATCCGATGACCTTGTAAACTGGACAGATCACGGTGAGGTTTATGCGGCATCTAAAAAGGGTGCTGCAACATGGGGAGGAAATTCATGGGCTCCGGCAGCAGCATGGAAAATGATAGACGGAAAGCCGAAGTTTTTCCTTTACTTTGCAAACAGCGGAAACGGAATTGCCGTGCTGACATCGGATACTCCCTACGGTCCGTTTACCGATCCTATCGGACAGGCACTTATCTCGCGTGCAACTCCTACATGTGCTGAGGTTGCATGGCTCTTTGACCCGGCTGTACTTATGGATGATGACGGACAGGCATATATCTATTTCGGCGGAGGAATTCCTTCTCAGGACAAGATTGCAAACCCCGGAACAGCCAGAGTGGCAAAGCTTGGAGCAGATATGATCAGTCTTGACGGTGACCCTGTTCCCATTGCAAATGTCGAATATCTTTTTGAGGATTCGGGAATCAATAAAATAAATGGCAAGTATGTATATTCATACTGCTCAAACTTCAATGTTCCTGCCGGCTTCAAGTTTGACAACGGTGAGATTATTACCATGGTAAGTGATAATCCCATGGGACCGTTTACCTACAACTGCGGAGTTCTGAAGAATCCCGGGGCCTTCTTCGGACAGGGTGGAAATAATCATCACTGCATGTTTGAATTTGGCGGAAGAATGTATATCACATATCATGCAAGACTGCTTGAGGATGCTATGGGCAACATCTCATCCGGTTACAGAAGCACGAACATTGATTATGTAAACTTCGACGAAAACGGACAGTTCCTGCCTTCAAAGGGTACAAAGGAAGGCGTCGAGCAGGTAAAGAAGTTCAATCCTTTTGTCGAGACATCAGCAGTTACTGTTGGAAATCAGTCAGGTAATAAATTCCTTCCGTTTGATGAGTCTGCTGCAAAGTACGGAAGCGGAAAGATGATTCTTGCGACCGAGACAGGCAGTTGGACCGGTATCTATGGCGCTGATTTTGGCGATGAAGGTGCTGCAGGCTTTGAGATTTATCTTCGCGGAAACGGAGCCGGTAAGGTTCATGTCAGAAAGGATTTCCTCCGCGGGGATGATATTGCTACGGTGGAATTTACCGGAGCTGCAGAGTTTACCGCATTTAAGGCTTCACTAAATGAGAAGCTTACAGGTGAACACAATATTTATTTCATCTTTGAGGGCGAAGGATTGGAAGCTGAAAAGTGGACATTTATGAAGTGATTACCGATAACAGACAGATTTATTGATCGGATTCGTCCGGACTGTGAACAGTAACCGGTAACAAAGGTTACCGACATACGAGAATAAAATGAAAATAAGAAAACTGATATATTTATTATTTATTATATGTTTTTGTGTTTGTATATTAGTATCATGTTCGGAGACAAAAGAAGTGAGTAACGAAACTGAAAATCTTGTGACTGATGTAACGACCGGGTCTGTGCAGACGCCGGCCGTTACAGATATGCCAAGTGAAAAAAATGAAGGTGTGACCGGAGAACCGGATGCAGCTGCAGAACCTACGGGCGAGGAACCGGGGAAACAGGATGTAGCTGCAGAACCTACGGGCGAGGAACCGGGGAAAACAGATGCAGCGGCAGAACCTACGGGCGAGGAACCGGGGAAACAGGATGTAGCTGCAGAACCTACGGGCACAGAGACAATACTTCCGGACTGTCCTGCTCAGGAACTGTTGAACAATATTGTGTTTGGCTGGAATCTCGGAAATACATTTGACAGCTATAACGGTACCGCATTCGGAGCAGGAAATCTTGCCAGTGAGACTTCGTGGGGCAATCCTGCAACGACAGAGGCATTGTTTGACCTGCTGAAAGAGAACGGAATAAATGCCGTAAGAATACCGGTTACATGGTTTAATCATATGGACAGTGAATATGTCATTGATGAGGCATGGATGAACAGAGTTCAGGAGGTCGTGGATTACGCTGTTGACCGTGATATGTATGTTATCATCAATGTACATCATGATACCGGTGTAAACGGATGGCTGAAGGCAAGTGACACCGATTTGGATAAAAAGAAGGAAATATTTACGAAAATCTGGGTACAGGTATCCGACCGGTTCAGAGATTATGATGAAACACTTATGTTTGAAGGGTTCAACGAGATTCTGAATGATAAAAATGACTGGACGAATCCGGGACAGAGGGCAGTAGAGATTACAAATGAGCTGAACAGGATATTTGTGGATACCGTTCGTGCATCGGGCGGAAACAATGCATCACGTATCCTGATATGTAATACATACTGTGCGGGCGCTGCACATGCCATGATTGACGGATTTGAACTTCCTCAGGATTCTGTGGAAGGTCGTCTGGCGGTTGAAGCACATGTTTATGCTCCGTACAGCTTTACGGCAAGTGAGTTTCCCGATGTGAAAACCTGGTCAAAATATGACATTTATGAGAATCTGAAGGCATTAAAGGAACGGTTTGTTGATAACGGAATACCTGTTATTATCGGTGAGTTCGGATGCGTTGATAAAGGAAACGAGGAAGCGAGGGTGTCATGGGCGCAATATTTCGTTGAGACTGCCGAAAAAGCAGGTCTCAAGTGCTTCTGGTGGGACAACGGTGTGGAGTTTGTCATTTTCAGCAGAAAGACGCTGAAGCTTGTTCAGCCCAATATACTCGGTGTTATTATGGCAGCGATTGAAGGCACTGATTTTATGCCTGATTACGGTAACGAAGAGGCTGATGACAATCTGTGTGCAAACGTTGACAGATGGTCAGGGTGGATTGATACGGCAAACGGAGCTGTTGCTACACAGGATTATCTTGAAAACGGAATCAGGATAAATGTCAAGGCATCGGGAAATCAGGACTGGTACATACAGGGAAGCTATACGAACCTTACTCTTGAAAAAGGGCAGGATTATCAGGTCGAGTTTGATTATTCGGCAACCGAGGATATTCCGATTCAGTATCTGTTTCAGAAGAATAACGGCAACTATGATGTGTACCATCAGAAAACAGTTAATTTTACGACCGAAGAGCAGCATTACAGCTGTATCTTCAGGATGAGCAAGGATACCGACAATCAGGTAAGCTTTGTTATTGACTGCGGAAACCGAAATTCACACGTGCCGTTTTCAATAACTGTCACAAATCTCAGCTTAAAAAAACTGTACCGGAAGTAAAAGAAACAGCGAATTCTACGGAAACGTAAACCGAAAAAAACGGTAACCAGAGAACAGAAAACCGGGAAACAGAAAACCGAAAAACAAAAACCGGAAAACAAAAATCGGAAAACAAAAACCGAAAAACAAAAACCGAAAAACAAAAACCGAAAAACAAAAACCGAAAAACAAAAACCGAAAAACAAAAACCGGAAACAAAAACCGAAAAACAAAAACCGAAAAACAAAAACCGAAAAACAAAAACCGAAAAACAAAAACCGAAAAACGGTAATAGTGCAAACAGCTGCCGGAGCGGGGAATGAGGAGGATGTTATGCTGAAACTGAGACCATTTATTAAAAGTGATTCGGATACAATAGTAACGTGGATAGGTGACGAATCAATGTTTCGCAAATGGTCTGCTGACAGATATGACCATTATCCGATTTTGCCGGAGGACATTACAAAACAGTATAGCGAAGCGCATGAAGCCGGGATACTGTACCCGTTTACCGCATTTGATGAGGATGGAATATGCGGACATCTGATAATGCGTTTTTTGGGAGAAGACAGAATCAGGTTCGGATTTATTATTGTTGCACCCGACAGACGCGGAAAAGGATATGGCCGCGAAATGCTCAGACTTGCGCTAAAATATGCGTTTGATATTCTGGGGGCAAAGGATGTGAGTCTCGGTGTATTCGACAACAATCCGAAGGCACGCTGCTGCTATGAGTCTGTTGGATTTACAGCCGCCGAAAAACAGAAAACCGAATTCCTGTTTCATGAAGAAAAGTGGCTTAACACGGAAATGGTAATTTCTGCGGATGCGTATGAAAAGCGTATGAAAGAAACGCCCGGTAAGTGTGAGAGCTGCTGTGAAAATGCCTCTGAGAACGGCAAAGCAAGTGAAACGGATGACAAAAAAACTCAGAGTCTGAGTACGAATGATGTTGAAAATGCCGCTGAGAACGGCGAAGCGAGTGAAACGGATGATAAAAATACTCAGAGTCTGAGTACGAATGACGTTGAAAATGCCGCTGAGAACGGCGAAGTAAGTGAAACGGATGATAAAAATACTCAAAGTCTGAGTACGAGTGATGTTGAAAAGTCGGGAGAGCTTCGCGAGTTTGCACGATTTATGGAGATTGTGCGCAGACTGCGCGCACCCGGCGGATGTCCGTGGGACAGAGAACAGACACACAGGTCGCTTCGAGATAATCTTCTTGAGGAGGCTTATGAGGTTGCAGAAGCCATTGACAACGATGACATGGAAAATATCTGTGAGGAAATCGGTGACTGCCTGCTGATAATCTGCCTTCAGGCGGTTATCGGTGAAGAAAATGGTGAATTTGACATGGAAAAGGCTATAAAAGGTGTAGCCGACAAGATGATATTCCGACATCCTCACGTATTCGGAGAGAATCCGGATGGGACAAAGCTCAGTACCGATGATGTTCTGAACAACTGGGAGCAGTTAAAAAAGCAGGAAAAAAAGGAAAAGACACTGGAAGAAAGCCTGATGAGGGTTCCCAAGGCTCTGCCTGCCAATATCAGGGCAATGAAGATACAGAAAAAAGCTTCAAAATATGGTCTTGATTTTGAAAATTATGAGCAGGCACTGACAAAGGTGTATGAAGAACTAAAGGAGTTGGAAGAAGCAAAAAATAATAACAATTCAGAAGAAATATCCGATGAATTTGGCGATTTATTATTTTCAGTAATAAATATTTCGCGTTTTTTAATGCTAAATGCCGAAAACTCCTTGACAAATGCGGTTAATAAGTTTATAAATAGAGTTGTCGGCGTTGAGCGCCTGGCTCATGAGGAGGGCAGATGCTTAACGGATATGTCTGCACGGGAGATAGATGAGTTGTGGACTAAAGTTAAAATTTTTAGGAGGATGTAATAATGAACAAAACAGAGTTAGTTGCTGCAATTGCAGAGAAGACTGAATTATCAAAGAAGGATTCAGAGAAGGCATTAAAGGCTTTCATCGACACAGTTACAGAAGAGCTTAAGGCTGGTGGAAAGGTTCAGCTTATCGGTTTCGGTACATTTGATGTTACCAAGAGAGAGGCTAGAAAGGGTAGAAATCCTCAGACAAAGAAGACCATCACCATCAAGGCTTGCAAGGCACCTAAGTTCAAGGTAGGTAAGGCTCTTAAGGACGCTGTTAACGCAAAATAATTTATTGGTAGTTTATGTTGGGACTTACGAAAGTAGGTCCCTTTTTTTACTTTATAGGAAATTGCATCCTATAAAGTAAAAAACGCTCCGCGAGGATGCGCACGCTTTTGCAGCGGTAATTTGTCGCTGACGCGACGCAAAAGCGGCGCGGCATGTCGCAAGCGACATGCTTTCTTAATTTCTTGAACGTAACTGCAAAAAGCCTGCTTCACAGGGAAAACATTGAGTAAAGGATGAAAGAAATTTGTTGCATAGTGATGACAAATAGTGTAATCTAAAAGGATAGAGGGTTATTGTATCAAGCTTTATTCTTTTTTTGGAAAAATGAGCGGTAACGGAGGTGGAGCGGATATGAGACTTGACAAATATTTAAAGGTATCACGACTGATAAAAAGAAGAACGGTTGCAAATGAGGCGGCCGATTCGGGAAGAGTTCTTCTGAACGGCAAAGAGGCAAAGCCTTCGGCGCAGGTGAAGGTCGGGGATGTAATTGAGATAGGATTTGGAACAAAGAGCGTGAAGGTTGAGATACTGGCAATTGCCGATACCTCAAAAAAGGATGAGGCATCCGAGCTGTTTAAGTATATCTGATACAAATGAAAGGTGAAACAATGGCAATTCGTGAAGTAAAAAGAAAAGCACCGGCTAAAAAGAGAGTTGGTTGGGGAATCACCCTGATAGCGATTATTGCGCTTGCTATTATCGCTATAATTATGCAGAAGACACGAACACTTGATGACAGCCTGGACTCCAGGAAGGAGATACTGGCATCGTATCAGACTCAGATTGAGGAAGAAAAGCTGAGAACCACCGAAATCGAGAACGAAATCAGATACAGGGAAACCGATGAATACATAAAGGATGAGGCCAGGGAAATATTCGGACTTCACGATCCCAATGAAGTGATTTTTAAAGGTGTCGAATCAGAGGATGAGCAATGAATACCGAGGAACGTGTATTTAAATATGCCGGCGATTACGGTATGATACCGGACGGAGGGTATGTTATAGCGGGCGTTTCGGGCGGCGCGGATTCCATGTGCATGCTGATGCTGCTGATGAAGCTGTGCCGGCTTAAGGACACGGGGATATGTGTTGTTCATGTGAATCACGGAATACGAGGTGCAAGTGCCGAACGTGACGAAAGGTATGTCAGAAAATTCTGTGAAGACAATGAGCTGGAATACAGGGCTTTTCATGAGGATATTCCGAAGCTTGCGTCACAGAACAGAATGACACTTGAGGAAGCCGGACGCCGCGTGAGATATAATGCATTTGTGCGGACGGCGTCTGAATTTAACACGAACGTTATAGCGGTAGCGCATAACTGTGATGACAATGCCGAAACGGTACTGTTCAATATTTTCAGGGGGAGCGGGATTCGTGGAATAGGCGGAATACGTCCTGTCAGAAGCTATCAAAGCGAAAACGGAGACGTGTACCGGATTATCAGACCCATTCTCTGCCTGAGCAGAAAAGAAATCGAGGAATATGACAGACAGTGCGGAACAGACTGGTGTACCGATGAAACAAACAGCGAGAACGATTACAGCAGAAACTGTATCAGAAATGTTATTCTTCCAAAGGCGGGAGAGCTGATAAACGACAGTATTCCGGAGCATCTGATGGAGCTTTCCGAAAGAGCCGCGGAGATAGATGATTATTTGAACACCGTAGCAGCTTCTTTTTTTGAAAAAAATGTTCACGGTACTGCGGTAAAAAGCGTGCGTATATCCAAAAGAGCTGCGGAGACAGATGAGTGTATGAGTATCAATGCACCTGATTTATCTGAAAAAAATGTTCACGGTTCTGCGGAAAAAAGCGCGCGTATATCCGGGAAGGACTTCGAATGTACCGAAGTCAGTGTCAGAATAGCCGATTTGCTGGGACTGCATGCGGCTGTCCGGGGTGTGGTTATCAGAAAAATGCTTGAAACCGTGTGCAGAAGCATGAAGGATATAGAGGCACGCCACACTGCCCAGATAAATATGCTGTGCGGGCTTGAATCCGGGAAAAGAATCAGTCTGCCTTACGGAATGACAGCTTATAATGAATACGGTTTTCTGGTTATCAGAAAGCAGACCGGAAAAGAAGCGGATGTATCGTACAACAGAATAACCTTCAAAACAGTCGAATATGACGGAGTATCGGCGATACCGACAGGTGAACGCGAAAAATGGTTTGATGCGGACTGTCTGAAGGAAAAACCGGTAGTCAGAAAAAGACGGGACGGAGATTACCTGATTATCGGGAAGGAAGGACATAAAAAAAGTCTGAACAGGTTTTTTATTGACAGCAAGATTCCAAAACCTGACAGGGATACGACGGAGGTTTTGGCTGAGGGAAGTCACATTCTGTATGTTGAAGGCCTGAAGAGAGATGACAGTTATCCCGTTACGGGGGATACAAAGCATATACTGGTGGTGACCTGCGAAACGACGACCGGCTGTGAAAACGGTGACTGACAGCGAAACGACGACTGACTGTGAAAAAGGTGACTGACAGTGAAACGGCTACCGACTGTGAAAAGGTGACTGACAGCGAAGTGGTGACTGACAGTGAAACAGGCAGGACTTATGAATGAGCTTTGAACAGACTGTGAACAGTAACAGGATGCGGAGGTTGCTAAGCAACAGAGCAATCTGTATCGTTGGTTAGTGAAAAAAGGGATTTTTGACACTAACGTCATAAATAAGCAGATTTTTGAAACATGAAAGGTGAAAATTAACAGATGGGTAAGTCAAAGGGATTCGGAACATATTTATTTATTATACTTCTGGCAGTCGGCCTGTTTTATATTGCACAGGTGGCAAAGGAAGGCCTTACGGAGAAAATGGACTACAGCCAGTTCCTAAAAAGCGTTAACGAGAACAGTGTGGTGAAAGCAGAGCTGTCTCCGAATGAGGAAGTGCCCACGGGAGAAGTGGTTCTTTACTTCATGGCGGGAAGTAAAGCCAAAATGAACTGTTCCGACATCAGGGAAGTTGAGCAGGTACTCAGAAATGCACAGATTGCATACGATGTACTTGATATAGACAAACCGCACTGGTTCTTTACCGAAGTACTGCCGTATATACTGATATTTGTCATATTACTGTTTATGATGATGACAATGACCGGCGGCGGAAATGCAAACAACAAGGTGATGAACTTTGGAAAGTCAAGAGCTCAGATAGTTCTTGACATGAAGAAAAAGATTGGTTTTAAGGATGTTGCGGGACTTCGTGAGGAAAAGGAAGAACTGGAGGAAATCGTTGATTTCCTGAAGAATCCCGAAAAATATAACGAAATCGGAGCCAGAATTCCGAAGGGCGTTCTGCTTGAGGGCCCTCCCGGAACCGGTAAAACACTTCTGGCAAAGGCAGTTGCGGGAGAAGCGGGAGTTCCCTTCTTCTCGATATCGGGATCTGATTTTGTAGAAATGTTTGTAGGTGTCGGTGCATCCAGAGTCAGAGACCTGTTTGCTGATGCAAAAAAGGCTCATCCCTGCATTATCTTTATCGATGAAATTGATGCTGTGGCCAGAAGACGAGGCACAGGTATGGGTGGCGGACATGATGAACGTGAGCAGACACTGAACCAGATGCTTGTTGAGATGGACGGCTTCGGAGCAAACGAAGGTATCATTGTTCTTGCGGCCACAAACAGAGTGGACATCCTCGATCCGGCCATAATGCGTCCCGGACGTTTTGACAGAAAGATTGTTGTAGGCAGACCGGATGTCAGGGGCAGAGAGGAGATTCTGAAGGTTCATGTAAAGAATAAGCCGCTCGGTGATGACATTGATTTGCAGCAGATAGCACAGACAACGGCGGGCTTTACCGGAGCTGACCTTGAGAATCTGATGAACGAAGCTGCAATTTCGGCTGCAAAGGCTGACAGAAAGTACATTAACGATGAGGATATTAAAAAATCCTTCATAAAGGTCGGAATCGGTACGGAAAGAAAGAGCAGAGTGGTTTCGGACAAGGAAAAGAAGATTACGGCTTATCACGAGTCGGGACATGCTATCCTGTTCCATCTTCTGCCGGATGTCGGACCGGTTTATACCGTTTCAATCATTCCTACGGGACAGGGGGCAGCAGGCTATACCATGCCTTTGCCTGAGAAGGACGAAATGTTTAATACACGCGGCAAGATGCTTCAGGATATCATGGTGGATTTGGGCGGAAGAATTGCCGAGGAGTTGATATTTGACGATATTACCACCGGCGCTTCACAGGATATCAAGGTGGCTACAAAGATTGCGAGAAGCATGGTTACCAGATACGGCTTCTCTGACAGCATCGGAATGGTGAACTATGACAATGACGATGACGAGGTATTCATCGGACGTGATCTTGCTCACACCAGAAGCTACAGCGAGAATGTAGCTAACAGAATAGATGAGGAAGTTCATAACATTATCGGAAAGTGTTATGAGGATGCAAAGAAGATTATTAACGACAATATTGAGGTACTTCACAAATGTGCGGCCCTTCTGATTGAGAAGGAAAGAATTACGAAGGACGAATTTGAAGCTTTGTTTACGGCATCTGCGGAAGTCTGATGGAAAGAACCGAACGACTGAGAACCGAACGACTGAGAACCGAACGACTGAGAACCGAACGACTGAGAACCGAACGACCGGGAACCGGATGACCGGGAACCGGATGACTGAGAACCGGATGACCGGGAACCGAACGACTGAGAACCGGGCGACTGAGAAACGAACGACTGAGAACCGGATGACTGAGAAACGAACGACTGAGAACCGGATGACTGAGAACCGAACGACCGGGAATCGGATGACCGGGAACCGGACGTTTGAGGATCGGACAGTGAAACATCGGACGTCAAAATCGGTCTGCGAAAGTATAAGACGCTCAACAAAGATGAAAGATGCATTATTTACGTAATAAAATACGATAACGAACAGTAAAAGGAGGACTTTATGAACATATCAACAACACCCAAACACAGAATTTCAGAGGTCACACTCCGAGTTACCGACGGGCAGGGAAACCCGCTTGCCGGAAAGAAGCTCCGTTTCAGACAGATCGGTCATGAGTTTAAGTTCGGATGCGGGGCATTTGATTTTATAATGTACGGTCTTCTGGAAAATCCCGAATTTATTGAAAAAACCAGAGGGCACATTAATCCGGATGATGTCAGGGACAGAGTATCCAAATGGCTTGATGTTTTCAATTACGGAACAATTCCCTTTTACTGGGGACAGTATGAGCATGAAGAGGGTAAGCCTGATATTGCGGGAAGAATGAAGACTGCAGAATTCATGAAAAGCAAAGGCGTGTCGGTAAAGGGACATCCGCTCTGCTGGCATACAGCGTGTGCTGACTGGCTTATGAAGTATGACAATGAGACAATACTTAAAAAGCAGCTTGAACGAATAAACCGTGATGTGACCGCATTTAAAGGAACGGTTGACATATGGGACGTAATTAATGAGGTTGTTATTATGCCGATATTCGACAAATATGACAACGCCATCACGAGAATCTGTAAGGACAAAGGAAGAGTCGGTCTGGTAAAGGAGGTATTTACCGCCGCAAAGGAAGCCAATCCGAACGCAACCTTCCTGATTAATGATTTCAATACCTCGATATCTTATGAAATCCTTATTGACGGATGCCTGAACGCAGGTGTTCCGATTTCAGCCATCGGAATTCAGTCACATCAGCATCAGGGTTACTGGGGAGAGAAGAAGCTTCGTGAGGTACTGGAGCGTTTCGGACATTTCGGACTTCCGATTCATTTCACGGAAAATACGCTTATTTCAGGCGACCTCATGCCTGCATATGTTGAAGATTTGAATGACTGGCAGGTGCCCGAATGGCCTACGACTCCCGAGGGCGAGGAGCGCCAGAAAAAGGAATGGGAGGAAATGTACAGGATTCTTTTCGACAATCCTCTGGTTGAAGCGGTTACCGGCTGGGATTTTACCGACGGGGCATGGCTCGGAGCTCCCAGTGGTCTGCTCAGAAAGGACAATACCGTAAAGCCTGCATATGAAAAGCTCAAGGACCTGATAAAGAACGAATGGTGGACAGATTGTGAGGTAGTCACCGACGAAAACGGATATGTAAAGGTTTCGGGTGTACGCGGCGACTATAAGCTTGAAGGCGACGGTGTAAACGCTGATATAAAGCTTGAAAAGAACATGGACGAAGGATTACTGATCACAGTAGGATAACTGTGAACGCAAGCCCGGGAGCCTGCTTCAGAAATTGAGGGCATAGCATTCTGATTATGAATACGTTTTGTTCGGACTTTGAATAGTAACTGAAGAGTAACCTCAAAATGCAAAATTTACATGCCGATTGACAAAAATCACAACAAAAATTAATGGGTGTGATTTTAAGCTTGTGCAAATTAGTCAAAAATAAGATAAAATAGATTTTATCTTTGTGCACACTTATCTTAAACTTCTGCTATAATATGTACTTGTAAACCCCAATACATTTATAGTTTTTGCTACACCCCATAAGTAACAAAAATACCTTCTCCGAAAAAGGATAGCCTCTGGCTATCCTTTTTTACTTGATAGACATTATGCGGTGTGATACAATGGTCTCTGTAGATGATTTAAGAAGAAATATTCACAGACCGTGAATAGTAATGATGAACTGGGGGCTTATTGTGGAAAACAGTTTTAACCGTCCGGAAAGACCGGAGATATATGCACCGGTCGAATCAATGACAGGATCGAGTACAGCCTATATGATGAGGGAATTTATCAGAAGGGCTGTTTTTTCTGACGGTACGGAAGCATATCGCAGTCCTTCCGAGCCGATGCCGGGGGATATTGTTAAAATCAGAATAAGAACAGCACACGCAAATGCCTTTGCGGTAGTGCTGGTTACAGATAAAATGCGTGTTCAGATGAAGATGGAGCGTTCCGACGGGGCATTCGATTATTATGTCGGAGAGATACCGGTGGAAAATGATACCTTTGAGTATTATTTCATTATCTGGTGCGGGGAGCAGTATTATTACTACAACCAGATAGGCGTGTCCGATCAGCTTGATACCAATTACAATTTTAGGATTATGCCCGGTTTCACTACGCCGGAATGGGCAAAGGGTGCGGTAATGTACCAGATATTTACCGACAGATTTGCCGACGGGAACGGAAGTAATGAAGTCCTGAGCGGCGAATACACCTATATCGGGAAACATGTTGAACGTGTGAATAACTGGTATGCGCTTCCGGAAGCCGATGACATCAGACGTTTTTACGGCGGTGATTTATCGGGTGTCATGAAAAAACTTGACTATCTGAAAAATCTCGGTGTCGAGGTTATATATTTCAACCCTCTTTTTGTGTCACCGTCCAATCATAAGTATGATACTCAGGATTACGATTACATAGATCCGCATCTTACGATAATTCCGTATGACACCGGAAGTATCCTTGCGCCGGGGGATACGGATAATACGCATGCGGAGAGATATAAAAACAGGATTTCCGATAAAAGAAATCTGGAGGCCAGCAATGCTTTCTTCGCCACGTTTGTAGCGGAAGTACACAGACGCGGGATGAAGGTCATTCTGGACGGAGTGTTTAATCATTGCGGCTCGTTCAATAAATGGCTTGACCGCGAAAAAATATACGACAGTAAAATGGGTTATGCGCCCGGCGCGTTCAGAAGTGAGGAAAGTCCCTACAGGAGCTTCTTTAAGTTCTATTCGCAGAACTGGCCGGATAACCGTGATTATGACGGCTGGTGGGGACATGATACCCTCCCGAAGCTCAATTATGAAGAATCTGAGGAACTGATGAATTACATCCTCAGAATAGGTGCAAAATGGGTATCCGAACCGTTTAATGCCGACGGCTGGAGACTTGATGTGGCTGCGGATTTAGGCTTCTCACAGGAATTCAACCATATATTTTGGCAGAAATTCCGCGAAAGTGTAAAGAAAGCTAACCCGAATGCACTTATTCTTGCAGAGAATTACAGCGAATCATGGAAATGGCTTCAGGGCAACGAATGGGATTCCATTATGAATTATGAGGCCTTTATGGAACCGGTATCCTGGTTTCTGACAGGAATGGAAAAACACAGTGACAGCTACAGAGCTGATCTGCTGAACAATCATGAAGCTTTTTTCGGAGCCATGCTTTATCATATGTCGAGAATGAACTGTCAGTCACTTCAGGTGGCCATGAATGAACTGTCAAATCACGATCATTCAAGGTTTATGACCCGAACGAACGGAAAGGTCGGAAGACTGGCTTCTGCGGGAAGCAAAGCGGCAGAGGAAAATATAAAGCCTTATGTCATGAGGGAAGCTGTCATGATACAGATGACGTGGCCTGGAGCACCTACGGTGTACTATGGTGATGAGGCGGGAGTATGCGGATGGACCGACCCGGATGACAGAAGAACGTATCCCTGGGGAGCTGAGGATGAAGAACTGATACGATATCATCGTGAGCTTATCGGTATTCACAAATCGTATAATGCACTGAAAAAGGGTTCGCTGAAGCTGCTTGCAGGAAGTCGCGGAATCATATGCTACGGTCGTTTTGACGATTCCGACAGGTTTGTCGTGGCCATTAATAACAATGATGAGGCGGAGTCTGTTTCAATTCCTGTCTGGGAAATCGGCTGCAATGACAATACTGCAATGGTCAGAATGGCTGAGACGACACAGGAAGGATTTAATCTTGCGGCGGCAATCTACAGACCGGAGCATGGTGTAATATGCCTGAAAATGAAGCCGAGAAGCGGACTGATCATGAAAAACCTTCCGGACGGACTTATCTGATAAACGTTACCATTCATTATCACCCGTTTATATAAAAGCAGAAAGATAACCCACTGCCTTTAGGCGGTGGGAACAAGCTTTGTCAGGTGCGGGGTACAATCCCCGTACCTGACAGCTACGAAGCAGCCTGCTTTTAACGAGCAACAAGCGAAGCGGTTGCGAGTCTTGAATTTTAGGGGAACATCATGGGAAGAAGCAAAAAAGATATAAAACAAATCCTTGACAGACTGGACGAGGTGTACACCGATACGGAATGTCATCTGGAGTACAAAGAACCGTGGCAGCTGCTCTTTTCAACAATTTTGAGTGCGCAGTGCACAGACAAACGTGTGAATATGATTACGAAGGAGCTTTATGTGAAGTATCCGTCACTTGAAGCGTTTGCGGCTGCGGGGCAGGAAGAAATGGAAAATGCGGTCAGAGAGGCGGGCATTTATCACGATAAAGCACGGCATATCAGGGAGACGGCAGCGATTCTGCTGACAAAATACGGTGGAAAGCTTCCGTCCTCGATTGAGGAGCTGACCGGGCTTCCCGGAGTGGGACGAAAAACCGCCAACGTCGTCAGGGGACATATATTTAATGAACCGAGTATTGTTGTGGATACTCACGTAAAACGCATATCAAAGCTGTTGGGAATAACAGATACAACAGATCCCGAGAAGGCAGAATATGAGCTGATGCGTGCACTCCCGAAGGAGCACTGGATACGGTACAATGTTCAGCTTATAGATCACGGACGACAGATATGTGTGTCCGGGCGTCCGAAATGCGGTATTTGTCCGCTAAAAGAGCTGTGCAAAAGCTGTAACTGAAGAAATAGATTTAAAAGTTATTTGAAGCCCATTGTAAGATGACAGGTACTGTGATACAATATTACCGTTGACGGACTGACATTTACAGTATTCTCACTATTTATACCGGTTGGGTATTCGGTGAGGATAATCGGCATTTCAGGGTATTGCTCAGAAGGTGCAACCGGACATAGTGATAACAGGTATTCCCTGGTATTGCTCAGAAGGTGCAACCGTGTATGACGTGGTAATAACCGGTATTACGGCAATGGTTTACATGGTACGGTCAGAGTCCTGCTGAGAAGCGGAGAGTTCGGAATCACCTTTTAAGGCTTCAAGCTTGGAAATGAGCGTTGCGGGACAGCGTGGACAGCTTTTTGCTTTTACGATAAGGTTATCCAGCGAATTCATGTCACCGACGCGTATGTAAATATTTGCCAGCGGCATGATGCAGACGGTTGTAAAAATTCCGTTGTCGGCTGCAAAGAGAGCTGCTTTTTCGGCTTCTGCCAGACGGCCTTCGTCATAGAGCAGAGAGATGCATTTGCCGAGATTCTGTGCCAGAGAGGTAAAATGTGTGTCAGCCTCGGAAAGCTTTGTAAAGTTGGCGGTTCCGTATTTCAGCTTCAGCTCGGTATTGGTAAACTCAGACAGATCGGCAACCGGTACATCCTTCAGCGACAGAATGCTGCGGACGGCTTCATCGAGCGGACTGCCCGAGAGACAGTCTGTGGGCAGGGCTGATTCGTCAATATTAATAAATCGGATATCATCGGTATTCTGACGGGGGACAAAGCCCGAGCGGCGTTCCTTTTCCCAGAAATCCTCGGTATCCTGTTTTGTGAGTCGTGTTCGTTTTTTCAGCTCATAGGTGAGCCAGAGCACGAAAATCATTATTAATCCAAAAATAGGTATATGCATGGGAACCTCTTTCTCATTCGGTATATATAAAATTTCAGGAGGGTATTATGAATCTTTACAGCAAAAAAGGTAAGAGAACAGTAACGGTAGTAATCTGTCTGATTCTTGTATTTGCAATGGTTCTTTCACTTGTAGCTTCACTGATGTAAGCCGGTGAAAGCAGGTATAAAAGCTTAGCCCGGCTACGGGTTAAGTATAAACTTTTATAAAATAACAATCAAGAGAAAGATAACGGCAGATGAAAAAAGCGGGACGAACGATTATCATGGCAGGGTGTGCGGGGTCGGCGCGTGCACGTGCAATTCTGGAAAGCAGACGCGGGGAAATATGCGGACGCTATCCGGTCAGGTATCTGGAAGACGGCGAGAGGATGCTGACGGCCGATATTACCCTGACGGGCGAATTTGATAAGGCGTCTCTTTCAAAATTAATATGTGATGTGACTGTCCCGGAAAGCGGCAGTGAGGACGAAAAGCATGTTCCATTACTTGCGGAATGCGGGAAACACGGCGTTTTTGAGGGCCTTTGGAAGCTTGGCTGTATGGCGGACTGTGGGATTTCGGTTGAACAGTATGACATTTCCGTGCTCCAGATTGCCATAGAACTCTGCGATTTTGCAGACGAAAACGTATATGAAGCTGACAGCGCCGGGGTCTTTCTGTTTATTACGGAAAATGCGGGACAGGCATTACAGATTCTTGAGAACGAGGGAATCAGGGCTTCAGTGATAGGATACACAACGGATAACAATGACAGAACCGTTAGAAACGGTGAAAATGTCAGATTTTTAAATATATTCAGAACATAACGGGAATGGTGATATTATGGACGAACTTAAGGAAAGAATACTTAGAGCTATAGATAAAAATTCGAAGCTTGATGCGGCGGAGCTGGCCATTATGCTGGGGAGCAGCAGGGATGAGGTAGTTGCCGCCATTGCAGAGATGGAAGCAGACAAGGTTATTTGCGGATATCCTACTCTGATTGACTGGGACAAACTTTCGAATGAGAAGGTTACGGCACTTATTGAGTTGAAGGTTACTCCTCAGCGTGGACAGGGCTTTGACAGGATTGCCGAGAGAATTTATAAGTTTGATGAGGTTGAATCGGTATATCTGATGTCGGGCGGTTTTGACCTGACGGTTATTATCAGGGGAAAAAGCATGCGCCAGGTAGCGGGCTTTGTATCTGAAAAGCTGGCTCCGATGGAGGCAATTTTAAGTACTGCAACTCATTTTGTGTTAAAAAAATACAAGGACCAGGGCATAGTTATGCAGGCTGACGAGGAAGATACCAGAATTCCGGTGTCCTTCTAGAGATATAAGCTTTCAGCTGTAAAAGCAGCGGCTGACTGCGTGGCAGACAGGGCTTATGAATGTGTTTTAACCGGACTGTGAGCGAAAAAATTCGATGTCACAACTGCCCGGAAGCACTGTGGAAAGAAAACAACGATTCACAGCTGCCCGGAAGCGCTGTGGAAAGAAAGCAACGATTCACAACTGCCCGGAATCACTGTGGAAAGAAAACAACGATTCACAGCTGTCCGGAAGCGCTGTGGAAAGAAAGCAACGATTCACAACTGTCCGGAAGCGACGTGGAAAAGAAAACAACGATTCACAGCGGCCCGGAAGCGACGTGGAAACGAAAACAACGATTCACAGCTGCCCGGAAGCGACGTGGAAACGGTGGGAAGTCAGTGTGCTTCGAATGCCGGAATGAAAGGAAGATCGGTATGAGAGATCCATTAAATAAAACAATAGTAGATATAAAGCCTTCGGGCATCAGAAAATTTTTCGATATAGTGGCTGATATGAAGGATGCCATATCACTCGGTGTGGGCGAGCCTGATTTTGAAACACCGTGGCACATCAGGGAGGAAGGCATTTATTCGCTTGAAAAGGGAAGAACATATTACAGTTCGAATGCCGGCCTAAAGGAACTGAGACAGGAAATCTGCAATTATCTGAGAAGAAGATTCAATTTGGAATATACCTGGAATGATGAGGTACTCGTTACCATCGGCGGAAGCGAAGCTATTGATATGGCACTCAGAGTCATGCTGGACAGAGACGACGAGGTACTGATTCCACAGCCCAGCTATGTATCATATGAGCCCTGCGTTATTATGGCAGGCGGAAAATCCGTGATTATCGAATTAAAGGGCGAGAATGAATTTAAACTTACTGCCGCACAGCTTAGGGAAGCGATAACTGACAGAACCAAGATACTGATTATGCCGTTCCCTAACAATCCTACAGGTTCGGTAATGTCCAGGTCGGAATTGAAGGAAATAGTTGATGTAGTCATTGAAAAGGATCTGTTTGTGATATCGGATGAGATTTATTCGGAGCTTACTTACGGTGAGAAGCACTGCTCAATCGCAGAGTTCCCGGGAATGAAGGAACGCACCGTGGTCATTAACGGATTTTCAAAGTCCTATGCAATGACAGGATGGCGTTTGGGATATGCTGCAGGCCCCGCCAATATTATCAATCAGATGACAAAGCTTCATCAGTTTGCAATTATGTGCGCACCTACAACGAGCCAGTATGCTGCGGTGGAAGCACTTAAAAACGGAGATGCCGATGTCGAGATGATGGCTGAAGCCTATGACGGAAGAAGAAGATTTCTTATACATGAGCTGAACAGAATAGGTCTGCCCTGCTTCGAGGCGAGAGGCGCATTTTATGTATTCCCGTGCATAAAGGGAACAGGAATGACCTCGGAGGAGTTTGCGACAAAGCTGCTGCAGGAGGAAAAGGTGGCAGTGGTACCCGGAACAGCCTTCGGAGACTGCGGGGAAGGCTTCCTTCGAATTTCTTACGCATATTCAATTGATAAAATAAAGGTTGCTCTTGAGAGAATTGAGCGTTTTGTAAAAAAATACGTATAAAGGTTGCTCTTGAGAGAATTGAGCGTTTTGTTAAAAAATATGTAAAATAGTTACTCTGAGGAGTAAACGTATATAATGAGATAATGGGCTGCGACCGTTGTCAGTGGACGGGCCGCAGCCCATTGCGGATTGAGGCGGATATGAATATTGTATTACATGAACCGGAGATTCCGGAAAATACGGGAAATATCGGAAGAACCTGTGTTGCTACAGGTTCTGTACTGCATCTGATAAAGCCGCTCGGTTTCCAGATTGATGACAGGCATCTGAAAAGAGCAGGTCTCGATTACTGGCCGAAGCTTGAATACTATGTATATGAGAATTATGAGGATTTTTGCGGGAAGCATCCGGGAATCAATATGTATTTTGCCACCACAAAAGGTGAGCGGACGCATACTGAGGTGAAATATGGACCGGATGACTTTATTATGTTTGGAAAAGAAAGTGCAGGTATTCCGGAGGAAATACTTGTACAAAACAGAGAACACTGCATCAGAATTCCGATGATAGGAGACATCAGGTCTCTGAATCTCGGAAATTCTGTGGCAATTGTGCTGTATGAAGCACTCAGACAGACGGGATTTACCGATCTGAATACAGTTGGTCATCTTCACAGACTCAGCTGGGATTAAGGAAAAGGTTATGAATGAAAAAGCTTTAAGAATACTGGAATTTAATAAAATAATAGAAAAACTCGAGAGCTATGCAGGCTCTGAGCTTGGAAAGGAAAAGTGCAGACAGCTCCGTCCGATGACGGATGCCGAAGAGATACGTACAAAGCAGGCGGAGACGGCAGCGGCGCTTGAAAGAATATACAGAAAAGGATCGCTGAGCTTTTCGGGCATACATGATATCAGAGCTTCGGTCAAGAGGCTTGAAATCAGGTCAACGCTCGGAATCGGTGAACTTATGCATATCAGCTCGGTTCTGACCGCAACAGCCGCAATAAAAAGCTACGGAAAGCAGGAAGCAGATGCCGGAGAGGATTGCCTTTCGGAGCGGTTTTCGCTGCTTGAACCGTTAAAAACCATAAATGCCGAGATACTTCGATGCATTATTTCGGAGGATGAGATAGCCGATGATGCGAGTGCAGGGCTCAGGAGTGTCAGACGCAGCATTAAGTCGACAAATGACAAAATCAGAGAAAAGCTGAATTCTATCATAGTATCGTCGGATAACAAAACGGTGCTTCAGGACCAGCTGATAACTATGAGGGACGGAAGATTCTGCATACCGGTTAAGTCTGAGTACAAGAATCAGGTTCCCGGAATGGTTCACGACCAGTCGTCAAGCGGGTCCACGGTCTTTATTGAACCGATGGTTGTGGTTCAGCTGAATAATGAGCTCAGACAGCTGGCAATCAGAGAGCAGGAAGAAATTGAAAAGGTTCTCGAAACACTGTCACAGAGCCTGTTCAATGAAACCATCAACTTAAAATACAACATTGATACAATAACAGAGCTTGATTTTATATTTGCGAGAGCATCACTGGCAAAGTCAATGAAGGCTTCGGAACCGAAGTTCAACGATCGCGGCTATATCAATATCAAGAAGGGAAGACATCCGCTGATTGACGGTAAAAAGGTAGTCCCGATTGATATATGGCTCGGTGGTGAATTTTCTATGCTTGTGATTACCGGACCGAATACCGGTGGAAAGACGGTATCATTGAAGACGGTAGGTCTCTTTACGCTGATGGGACAGGCAGGACTGCACATTCCGGCCTTCGACGGTTCGGAGCTTTCGGTATTTACCGAGGTGTATGCCGATATCGGAGATGAACAGAGCATTGAACAGAGCCTGAGTACATTTTCGTCACACATGAAGAATACCGTGTCAATTCTGGAAAAGGCGGACAGCAGGTCGCTTGTTCTGTTTGATGAGCTGGGAGCAGGTACAGACCCGACAGAGGGTGCCGCGCTTGCAATGGCCATCCTTACATATCTGCACAATAAAAATGTGCATGCAATGGCTACCACACATTATGCCGAGCTGAAGATGTTTGCACTTTCGACACCGGGAGTTTCAAACGCATGCTGCGAGTTTAATGTTGAAACCCTCAGCCCGACCTACAGACTGCTGATAGGAATACCGGGAAAAAGCAATGCCTTTGCCATATCGAAAAAGCTGGGTCTGAAGGACGACGTAATCAGTATGGCCGAGAGCTTTATCGGGACGAGAGACAGAAGCTTCGAGGACATTATCAGCGGACTTGAAAAAAGCAGGCTTGAGGCTGACAGAGCTTTGGAAGAGGCTGAAAAAATCAGGGATGAGGCTTCGGAGCTTCGTGCAAAATGGCAGGAAAAGCAGAGAAAGCTGGACAATGCCAGAGACAAGGTAATAAACGATGCAAACGAAAAGGCGCGTGTGATTCTCGAAGAGGCAAAGGAGTATGCCGATGAAAGCATCCGCAAAATGAACAGACTCAGTGCCGGAAGCGGCGTGCGTGACATGGAACGTGAACGCGCCGCACTTCGTGAAAAGCTTTCGGAGAAAAATGAATCGGTTGCCATAAAGAATACACAGAAGAAGAAAAAGAAGCTTGACCCGTCAGAGATAAAGATAGGTGACGACTGTATGGTACTGACCTTCAATCTGCCGGGAAAGGTGGTTGCCCTGCCGAATGCAAAGGGAGACCTGACCGTTACCATGGGTGCGCTCAGAACGACGGTAAATATAAAGGACATTGAGCTGACAGAGCCGGTTGAAGAGGAGAAAAAGCCCGAAAGAAAGACAGGCTACGGTGATATAAAGGTTCAGAAGAGCATGAGCATCGGAACAGAGTGCAATATCATAGGCATGCGTGTTGATGAAGCACTGCCCATTGTAGACAAGTACCTGGATGATGCTTATCTTGCACGTCTGTCACAGGTTTCAATTATCCACGGACGCGGAACAGGGGCATTGAAGGATGCCGTGCACAGTCACCTGAAGAGGCTGAAGTATGTCGACTCCTACAGACTCGGTAATTTCGGCGAGGGGGATACCGGTGTAACGGTAGTTACGTTTAAGGAATAGTCCTGCGGTGCCGGTGATGTTGAAAATAACGATTATTGCCGGTGCTGTTTTGAGGAATCGTGTTTATTGCAGACTGTTTTAATGAAAACAGCGATTAATGCCGAGGGTAGAGCAGCTTTAGACACGGAAAAAAGTGAGGTTCGCTGAAGGTGTGAAAGGAGAAGAAAACCATGGAGGGAAAGCAGAAAATTCTTATAGTGGATGATGACAGCAGCATTGCTGAACTGATTTCGCTTTATCTTATGAAGGAGCAGTATCAGACCGAGGTTGCAAATGACGGAGAGGAAGCGCTTAAGGTATTTGAACGCTTTAAGCCTGATATGATAATTCTCGATCTGATGCTTCCGGGAATAGATGGGTATGAGGTCTGCAAGCAGATCAGGAAGACCTCGTCGGTTCCGGTAATCATGCTTTCGGCGAAGGGAGAGACCTTTGACAAGGTGCTTGGACTGGAGCTTGGGGCAGACGATTACATGGTGAAACCGTTTGACTCGAAGGAGCTTGTGGCGAGAGTCAAGGCTGTGCTGAGAAGGCAGCAGGGCGGTGAACATGACGAAACAGAGGAGCTCAGGGAGGTAGTGGAATACGACAATATCCGTGTGGATAAGGGAAGTTATACCGTTACATACAGAGGCAAAACGGTGGATATGCCGCCGAAGGAGCTTGAACTGCTGTATTTCCTGATGTCAAATCCGAATAAGGTTTTTACGCGTGACCAGCTTCTGGACAAAATCTGGGGCTATGATTATATCGGAGAGACCAGAACTGTGGATGTTCATGTTAAACGTCTGAGAGAAAAAATCAAGGACGATGCAAAATGGGCTCTGATGACGGTATACGGAGTAGGATATAAATTTGAGGTTCGCTGATGAAATCACCTGTAAAGCTGTTAATCTGTTATATTTTTGCAGTAGTGGCACTGTTTGTTATTGTAAATATCAGGGGCATTCAGAGAAATGAAGAACAGCTGCTGACGGAAAAGAAAACAGAATATATAGAGATAGCCAAAGAGCTTTCGGACATAGTTACGGATTCGTTGTACGATCAGGACAGAAATATTCAGAATGTCAGAAACGATCTGGTGAACACTTCCCGGCTTATCAGGGAAAGGATAATGCTGATAAATGTAAAGGGTGAGCTTGTAGTTGATACTGCGGACAAAAAAGGTCTTCCGTTCACCAACATCAGTGGAATCGGTCAGGAACTTCTCGACAATACTGTAACTGAACACACGGTAATTCCCGGAGTTTCGGAGGAAGCGGTGGTTTTTATCAGTATTCCGCTGATGTTTAATTATCAGGCAAAGGGATTTATCTGCATCATCATTCCGCACAGCGAGATACATGATGAAGCCATTGCCTGCATGGAGACTGTAAACGTCTGCATGCTCTGGGGTGTCGGCATCCTGGCGGTGGTATTTCTGATTATTTATTATTTCACGGTGCTGCCGATTCGAAAAATCAGAACAGCCGCAGTGGCGTATTCAAAGGGAAATTATGATTACAAAATGAAGGTCAGGACCCATGATGAATTCAGGGAGCTGGCTGACACACTGGAATTCATGGTTGAGAGACTTGCCGACAACGAGGAACGTCAGAAAAGGTTTGTTGCCAACATTTCGCATGATTTCAGGTCGCCGCTTACATCGATAAAAGGGTATGCGGAGGCTATTAAGGACGGTACGATTCCGTATGAGAACAAGGATAAATATCTTGACGTCATACTCTTTGAGGCTGACAGGCTGCATAAGCTGACGACAAATATTCTCGAACTGAATACAATGGACAACAAGGGAGTAATTCTGAATATAAAGAGCTTTGACATTACTTCGGTTATAAGGGTTATTGCAGATTCCTTCGAGGGAAGCTGCAGAAAGAAAAGAATATCTATCAGACTTCTTTTTGATGACTCGGAAATATATGTGGACGGTGATGTGGAGCGTATTGAACAGGTAATTTACAACCTCGTTGACAATGCAATAAAGTTCTCAAATACCGATTCCGAAATTCTGATAGAGGTGAAAATCAAAGGCGGAAAGGCGCTTGTGCGTGTAAAGGATTCGGGCTGCGGCATTTCAAAGGACAGCATATCGAAAATCTGGGACAGATTTTACAAGAGTGATGAGTCAAGAGGCAAGGACAAGAAGGGAACAGGACTTGGCCTGTCTATCGTAAAAGAAATAATCCAGGCTCATGACGAAAACATTAATGTTATCAGTACTCCCGGAGTAGGAACAGAGTTCACATTTACATTGCGTATATCTTAAATTAACAGTGAGGACATAATTGTGTGATATGGTAACAATAAATGTATAAGTGTGAGCTGCGGGATCACGATGACGATGTTAATTCCTGATAAATATCGGAATCGGATTGACTGTCTGCGGCGACGAACGGCATGGCAGGATTTATGAATGATTTAGCATTTCAGGGACACAAAGTTCGAAGAAATGCGTGCATCATTAGACGTCAGTTTATTTGATACCGCAATCATTTTTGCAGACAGTGAAAAACGATGAAATAAACCGCATTGCGGCGACGGCTGTACAGAGGGAGATTGTATGGGAATTGAAGACAACGAGTCAAATCAGAACGTGACAAAAACATCGGTTGTTACCGAAAGTGTTAAGCCGAAGTACAAGAGAAAATTAAAAAAATACATACAGGTTATTGTCCTGGCCATTATCGGTGCGGTTGTATTCGGTGTGACTGCGAGGATTGTGTTCATAAAATCCGACGGTCTGCTGAAAAAAATACTGGGTGTCGACACAGCTGAGGAATCGAAAAACCAGGGCGCCGATGATGAAAGAAGACAGGAAGTCAGGTTCGATACGGAAGTCGGTACGGTGACGCCCGGGCAGCAGGACAGACAACCGACGCAGAGCGTTGAGCCCGTATCCACTCCGGATGTTGCAGCGGTAACGGATACACCGGTTGCATCGAAGGTGCCCAATGAAGATAATGTGAATCATAATACCGTTACAGGACTGGGAAAGAATGAAAAAAGTACCGGAACCGAAGCTGCTGCCAAGGCTGATTCGGCTAAAGAAGACTCAACCGGGGGTGAGAACTACGCAGCGAACGGAACCGAAACAGGTGAAAATGGGACGCTTTCACTTGAACAGTATCTGGGAGTTATGACTGAACTTCGCATGATGACTGACGAGATACAGAAGGGAATTGTCACGGTCAGATCAAAAACGACAACCGCAAACTGGCTCGGGGACGATATTTCAACTGTTCGGGATACCTTTGGAGCGGTAGTGGCGGACAACGGAGTCGAACTGCTGATACTGACATATTACGACGGAATAATGAATGCCGACAGTATTGGCGTGGTTTTATATAACGGGCATGAATACAAGGCTTCACTTCTTGAACGTGATGTAAATTACAACATGGCGGTGGTGGCGGTGCCTCTTGAAACGATTGATGAAAATGACCTTGCAGAGGTACAGAATTTGAATGTTGGTACTTCTGCCGAGATATACGCGGGTATGCCGATTATTGCACTTGGCAGTCCAAACGGTATTCCGGGGTCACTGGAGTACGGATATGTGACAGGCTGCAACAGCAGACTTTATGTGACCGACGGTGAGCTTTCACTTTTTACGACGGACGTATCTGTTACAGACGGTAGTGAGGGTATCATTGTCAGCTATACCGGTGATGTGATAGGGGTAATTGCCAGATCGATTGAATCACCGAAGACCGTCGGAATAAGCACTGCAATTATGACGGACAGCATTTATTCCGTTGCCATGGAGCTTTGCAACGGACGCAGGAGACCTTATCTTGGGATAAAGGCGGAGAACATACCCGAATCGGCACTTGCCGAGCTGGGACAGGAGAGCGGAATATATCTTAACGATATAGATTCCAAGTCTCCGGCTGATGCTGCCGGACTTAAGAAGGGCGATATAATTCTCCTGATTAACGGCGAGAAGGTTACTTCTGTTTCGGGATTTATGGATGAAGTCACGAAAAAAGGTGATAACGAGGGAATAGAACTTCTGATATACAGAAGCAGCCGGACAAGTAACCCTGAAATGACCATAACAGTCTTTCCGGAGCAGTAAGTTACTATTCACAGCCTGTCCAAAACGCATTCGTAAGCGAATAGTAAGGTACTATTCACAGTCTGTCCAAAACGCATTCATAAGCCTTGCCTGCTGCGCAGTCAGTCGCTGCTTCGCAGCTTTTGGCTTGTTCATGGGTTTTGTCCAGCCCCCATAGTCGGATGATAATAACCGCAAGCTCGGAAGCAAGCTTCCGGCTTGCGTTTATTATCATCCGACTGTGAATAGTAACTTGAATTTGCATATTTTCT
>JAZLIK010000051.1:0-43466 GCA_045617345.1 Lachnospiraceae bacterium
GGAAGAAGGAATCGCAGAGTACAGATGTATTCACTGTTCGTTCTCTTATCAGGTTCCGATTCAGAAGCTTGAGAAGCCTGCAACGACACCGACTCCGGAAGTAACGCCTGAACCCACAGATACACCCGCACCTACGAGGGAACCTGAGCCTACAGATACACCCGCACCTACGAAGGGTGCAGAACCTACAGACACACCCGCACCTACAAAGGGAGCAGAGCCTACAGCAACACCTACGCCCATACCTGAGGGAACTCCTCTTGAAGAAATTGAAAGACCTGAGGCAGGGGAAAAGGACCATGAAACACTCTTAGTTACAGCTTCATCGGCAGGTGAGAATGCCATTGAACTTAACTGGACGAAGATGAAGTCGGTTGATTATTACATCATATACGGTGCTGAATGCAACAAGAGAAATGAAGAAAATAAGCTTGAGGCAATAGCACAGGTGGGTAAGAAGACCGCAGCCTACACGGTTACGGGGCTGAAGAAGGCATCCTGGTACAAGTTTACGGTCGATGCTTACAAGGATGGAATTCTGGTAAAGAGATCGGTTCTCGTACGTGCGGTTACGGATGGCGGAAAGTACACAAATGCCGAAGAACTTGTATTGAAAACTCTGAAGAATATAACGATGCAGGTCGGTGATGAGCTGAAGGTTGCGGCTGATGTCACGCTTGATGATGAGTCAAAGAAGTATTATAAAAATGTAGCATTCAGAACACTTTTCAGACTTGAAAGCTCTGACAAATCAATTGCGAAAGTACGCAAAGGAGTTATTTATGCAAAGAAGCCCGGAAAGGTAAAGATTTATGTCTATGCCCAGAACGGTGAGTACGAAGTGATTGAGGTTGAGGTAAAGAAAAAGACAAAATAATAATATATAAATCCTAAAAGGCAGGGCTGTCGGAAACGGACAGCCCTGTTTTTGTTTATTAGTTACTATTCACAGTCGGATAATAATGAACGTAAGCCTGAAGTTTACTTCAAGGCTTGCGGACATTATCATCCGACTATGGAGGCTGGACAAAACACATGATCTCGTGACATATGTCACTCGATGACGTTTGCTCGAGTCCGAATGGAAGCAAGCTTTCATTCGGACTACTCGCTATTCGCACAAATAAGACAAAAGCTGCAAAGCAGCGACTGACTGCGAAGCAGGCAGGTCTTATGAATGTGTTTTGGACAGACTGTGAATAGTAACACTTCAGTTGATATAAAGATAAATTAATATATTGCAAGCCCAAAATCTTTATGATAGAATAGGCAATCGGAGGGCTTAGAAAAAAGTTCTGATAAAAGTCATGGCAGTATTTGGCTTTTTGAGGGCAAAAGCCGGTATCGGCGTGTTTGACAGTGAAAGGCATAGAAAATGAAGCAGTTTATCGGGAAATACTGGAAGCCGGTTGTTGAAACGGTGGCTTTCATTCTTATTTTCGCATTTCTTCTTGTAAATATACAGAATATATTTGAACCGAAGAAGGAATGCTATGGAAAGTATTCAAATTACAATGAAGAGGAAGAGGATTCTCTCGACATTATTTATTTCGGCAATTCCAGAGTAAACAGAGGAATCAACCCGACCGTGGTGGACGAAATCACGGGTTATCGGTCATATAATTACGGAATTCAGGGACTGAGAGCAAATCATGTGTATTTCAGAGTGAAGGATGCACTGACAACGCAGACGCCGAAGCTGGTGGTTATTGATGCGGCCATGTATCTGCCGTCAAAGGAATCGCTTGAAGAGGCATATATTCACAGAACTCTGATTTCGCTGCCATTTTCTTTCTTTAAGGTTGAAGCGGCACTTGAACTCGGTGTTGATGAGGACATGAAGAAGGAACTTATTTTTCCGCTGCTGAGATTCCATTCGCGCTACAGAGAGATTGAAAGTACGGATTTTATTTATATGATGGATATAAATCCTGACTATACATACGCCAATCAGGTCAGTGAAGAGACGATGATGGCAAACAGAGGCTACATGCCGTATCCGACCGAGAAGAAAATCAAGGATGATGGGAAGAAGTATTTTGACAAGGACTATTCGACTATAACGGAGGTTGCGGAGCCGGATAAGTCAACAGATGACTATTTCCAAAAGATGGTGAAGGAAGCGAAGAATGAAGGTGCTCAGGTGCTTATTATTTCGATACCTTCACTTGAAAAAGCCGGCAATGCAAAAAAGACGGTTCCTGTTATGAATTATCTGAAAAAGGTATATGAGAATGATGACAGTGTGAAGTTTCTGGATTTCAGTCTTTGCCTGAAGGAGGTCGGACTGTCATATGAGAATTTTCACAATGAAGGACATTTGAACAGAACCGGCGCAAAGAAGCTTTCGGAATATCTTGGTAATTTCATCAAAGAGAACTACAGTCTTAAATAAACATTTATGTAAGTATTGAAGTCAGTGGCTGAATTTTTTCTGTGAAATTTCAGGGAGACATGAAATTTCAGGTGAAGCCATTACGGCAGGAAGGAAAACAATGATCAAATTTGAATACAGGTCGATTCTTGACGCGTTTATCAGTCATGTTATCAATAAGCCCGACAGTCTGTTTGTGATTGAAGGGAAAAAGGAATTTACATATCTTGAAGCTTTCAGAGTTTCATACGGATATTATAGATTTCTGAAGGAAAAAGGTATCAAACCGGGTGAGTGTGTTATCGTAAAGACTGCACAGACCGCAGCAACTATTTTCACGGATTTTGCACTGGCTATGTGCAGAGCGGTTTATGTACCCGCGGAAAAGGTTGTGGCAGCGGACAGAATTAATTATATTGTTGAAAAGACGGGCGCACGGTTTGTAATTTCGGATAAGGATGTGGAGGCTGCTGCGGAATGGATTCCGATGAAGGAAATCTACAGTTATGCCATCGACAATTCTGACCCGGATGTAATTGAACTGGCCCGTAATATCAGCGGTGAAATCGGTGAGACCGACGAAGAGGCGACCGGTCAGATACTCTTTACAACCGGAACAACCGGTACTTCAAAGGGTGTCGAAATGTCAAATGTGGCTACGGTAAGAGTGGCTGAGAATGTTGTAAACGGAATTGGCGCAGAGGAATACAGAGTCGAAATTATCCCGGTACCGATAAACCATGCATACGGAATAAGACGTTTTTACGCGAATGTTCTTGTGGGCAGTGCGGTTGTTATTATGGACGGAATTGTATTTATTGCTAATCTGTGGAAGGCAATTGAGAAGTATAATGCGACGGGACTTACACTTGTACCTGCATCGCTTGCCATGATTTTTAAGCTGAGTGGTGACAAAATCAGCGAATACAGGGACAGACTGAAATACCTTCAGATTGGTGCGGCTGTGCTTCCGGCGACTGACAAGGAAAAGCTGTGTGAACTTCTGCCTGCCACAAAGCTGTTTGATTTTTACGGATGCTCTGAAGCGGGCTGTGTATGTACTGCAGACTACAATGAGTTTAAGGAAAAGAGAAGAAGCCTTGGTAAGCCTACCTGCAATGCAATATTCAGACTGCTGCTGGAGGACGGAACATATGCCGATTATCCAAAAACCGGAGTTCAGGGAAGACTCTGTTACAGCGGAAGCATGAGGATGAAGGGCTACTGGAAAGAACCGGAGATGACAAAAGAGGCTGTCAGGGACGGATTTATTGTTACAAACGACCTTGCATATTTTGATGAGGACGGATTCATTTATATGATGGGACGTGCCGATGATGTTATAAATTCTGCAGGGGCCAAGATAGCTCCGACGGAAATTGAAGAGGCCATGATCGGATGTCCCGGAGTTGCAGAGTGTGCGGTTATCGGAGCACCCGACCCCGTGGCAGGAGAGGTTCCGAAGCTTTTTGTGGTAACTGAGCCGGGAACAGAGCTTGACCCCGTGACAATAAATAATTATCTGTTTGAACGGCTTGAGGCTTATAAAACTCCGAAGATTATCGTTTCTATAGATAAAATTCCGAGAACCTATAACGGAAAGATTTTGAGACGTGAGCTGAAGCAGATGGACGGACAGTGACTTTCAGGCTGCTGTTCACAGTTTGCCCAAAGTGCATTCATGGTTCGGATAATAAATTCAGGTTATTTTTTGACTGATCCGCAAGGACGGTACAATAACATATAAATATTTATAACCCATATGGGAGAAAGAGGTTTTTTATGGACGAGTTATTAGAATTATTAAAGGACATTTTACCGAAGGTTGATTTTGAGAACGGATCGGATCTTGTTGATGACGGCGTACTTGATTCACTTGATATTGTTTCTATCATTTCAGAGCTTAGCACTCATTATGATATCGAAATTCCTTCAGATGAGATTACTCCTGAGAATTTTAATGATGCAGAGGCAATTTATGCACTGGTAGAGCGTCTCCTTGAGGAATAAAGCCCGGCCGTGAAGACGGCAGTAAAACAGAGGTCACACAATGAGTATAACAACACTAAACTATCTTGGCTTTGTGGCGGTTATTCTGATACTGTATTATCTTTTGCCGAAAAAGTGCCAGTGGATGGTGCTGCTGCTTGGCAGTATAGCTTATTATCTGACGGCAGATGACAAAAGATATATCATTTTCCTGGTAGCGTCGATTATTTCAACGTGGGGTTTTGGTCTGCTTATGCAGAAACAGAATGGCAGGCAGAAGACTGCACTGAAGGCTGACGGTCTTGACAGGGAAGCCAAGAAGGCTATAAAAGAGAAATATAAAAAGAAGAAAAGATGGATTTTGGCAGGATGCCTGTTTGTACTGCTGGGGCTGTTGTTTGTATGTAAGTATACAAATTTCACACTCGACAATATTGAAAAGCTGTCGGATGCATTCGGCTTTGATTTTACAAGACCTGATATTAATATCATCCTTCCGCTCGGAATTTCTTTTTATACCTTCCAGTCGGTAGGGTATATTATGGACGTATATCGTGAGAAGGCTGCGGCTGAAAAGAATCTGCTGAAATATGCTCTGTTTATTTCATTCTTCCCTCAGGTTATACAGGGACCCATAGCCAGATATAACGACCTGGCACCTCAGCTTATGGCTGAACATAAGTATGAGTTCAGAAATATTAAATTCGGTTTTGAACTTATGCTTTATGGTATGTTTAAAAAGATGGTGCTTGCCGACAGAATCGGGATGATGGTTTCTGAGGTTTACGGAAACTGGTCGGGCTACGGACGGTATGAGATTATACTTGCGACAGTGCTGTATTCGATACAGATTTACGCTGATTTTTCAGGTTGTATGGATATTATTACGGGTGTTGCAAAGATGTTCGGAATTGAATTGACCGGCAATTTCAATCATCCTTATTTTTCAAAGACAATGCCCGAATTCTGGCGTCGCTGGCATGCTACGCTGGGAAACTGGTTCAAGGACTATCTGTTCTATCCGATTTCCGTATCCGGATGGTGTCAGGCGATTAACCGCAGATGCCGTAAATGGTTTGGCGGTGAAGCGGGAAGAATAATTTCGGGTATAATTTCTATATACGCGGTATGGTTTGCAACGGGCTTCTGGCACGGAGCTTCATGGAAATTTATCATGTGGGGCTTCTTCCATGGAACGCTTATTGCACTGAGCCTCATATTTACGCCGCTGCTTGACAAAATTTCAAACAGGTTGAAAATTAACCGTGAATGCTTCAGCTTCAAACTGTTCCAGATGACCAGAACATTTTTACTCTGCTGCGTCGGGCGTGTGTTCTTTTATGCAAACGGTGTGAGTGATGCACTCAATATATTTAAGCATATGTGGACACATAATGACCCATGGGTACTGTTTAACGGTGATGTGTTTGTTCAGGCAGGTGTGGATGGATATGATTATGTTATCATATTTGTCTCGATACTTGTGCTTTGGGGAGTCAGCATGCTGCAGGAGCGCTTCAAGGTACGGGAAAAGCTTGAAAAACAGAATCTTCTGTTCCAGTGGATGCTTGTAATGGGAGCGATATTTGTTATTCTGATTTTCGGTATTTACGGAAAGGGTTACAATGCAACAGATTTCCTGTACAGGGATTTCTGATAATACCAAAATATTAACTGATTGCGGAGCCTGTCGGAGCAAATCCGACGGGCTCCGTATTTTTTTACTTTATAGGAAATTGCGTCCTATAAAGTAAAAAACGCTCTGCGAGGATGCGCACGCTTTTGCAGCGGTAATTTGTCGCTGACGCGACGCAAAAGCGGCGCAGCATGTCGCAAGCGACATGCTTTCTTGCTTTATAGGGATTTAAGTCCTATCGGCACTATTCACCGTCCGGACAAAAAAATTTATAAAGCGTGCCGCAAAATCAGTGGCTCATTCATTCACGCTTATAGCCAAATGACAATTACATTACAAGCAAGTTTGTAGTAATTGTCATTTGGCTGTGCGGTGAATAGTAATCCGTTCGGACAAAACACATGAAGTTAGCCATAATTTGCTTGACAAGGGAAATAGACTGTGATATATTACCACTATAACAAATATGTAATGCACATAACTAAATAATTATAAGCAACACATCGGTATATCATAAAGGAGTTATATATGTTTGATAATGTTGAGTATTTCGAGACTATACTGAATTACGGCACATTGTCTAAAGCGGCTATGGTACTTGGTATTTCACAGCCGGCGTTGTCAAATTTCCTGAAACAGCTGGAAACAAAAGCGGGAGCGACTCTTTTTGAAAGAAGTTCATCTCCGATAGTTCTGACCGAGGCAGGAAAGATTTATTACAAATACCTGAAACAGACAGAGGCTATAAAAAACGATTATCTGGCAGAAATCGGAGACATGAGCAGACGCAGAGGCGGTATGGTTTCTATCGGGGGAGCTTCTTCAACGACGGCCTGTTATTTGTCAAGAGTAACGGGCGAATTTTTGAAGAGACATCCCGAAAGTACCGTAAAGATTCTGGATGGTGTGGTTTCGGATATTGCAAGACAGACCATGAACGGAGAGATAGATTTTTTTATTACACCGTTAAATCAGAAAAACAATGAGTTTGAGTATATCAGACTGCTTGATGAACGGATATTTATGTGTGTACCGGGAAGCATGGTTGACGAGCTTTCACAGAACGATTCGTCAGTGGCACATGAGCTGGAGACGAAAAAAATTCCTGTTGATGATTTTAAATCGGGAAAATCCGCAAACAGAACATACAGCCCGGTTGATGCATCGATATTTAGAAACAGCAGGTTTATTCTGCTTGAGGACGGAACAAACGTCAGAGCAATGAGCAACAGCTTTTTTGTCAATTGGGGATACTATCCGCAAATGCCGGTTGAGGTGAGCCAGATGCTTACAGGGTATCAGCTGTGTCTGAGCGGGGCGGGGGTTACATTCCTGCCGGAGAGCATCCTGAAATACGGTAATTTCAAAGACTGCCCCGTTATTTATGCGATAGATGACAGACTGTCTCACAGGGAAATGTATGCCTGCAGTAAAAAGAGCAGATATATATCATCGGCATGTCAGGAATTTATTGAACTCTTAAAAAATATGCTGGCCTGCTGAGCGGAGTAACGGATGCCGAAATACAGCTCCGGAAGAATGATATGATGCAGGCGTTAAAAATATGTTTTTTCGTCAAGCCTGTTTGTAAGAAAAATGGACTTTAGCTCTTTTTGACGCCGTAATCATGATATTTCTTTCAACAATGCTATATTCGAGACCGGCTGCACAGCAGATGGGGTTATGAATGCGTTTTGGACGGACTGTGAAAGGTAACGGTCAATGTACCTGATTCCTGTTCGTATCAAAATAAATTATTATTTAATACCAAAAAAGGTAAAAGGAGACATTATGTTTAAAAAATTAGTATCACTGGTAATTATTCTTGCACTTTCACTCGGCTTGACCGCATGCGGAACGGACAACAAAGATAATTCTGATGCAGATGCGGAAAAGACACTCACAATAGCATATCAGAATGGCATTGGTTATGCGCCTGTACACATCATGGAATCAAAGAAGCTTATTGAGTCAAATTACAGCGGAAAAGTGAATGTGAAATTTGTAAAGCTTGATTCGGGAGCAGCTATTAACGAAGGAATAATCGGCGGAACCATTGATATCGGCTGCATGGGAGTTGCACCGGCAATTTCCGGTGTTGTGGCAGGAATACCTTACAAATGTATTGCAAATCTGACTTCACAGCCCAGCGGACTTATGACAAACAAAGCTGAAATCAAATCACTGCAGGATATTACCTCTGAAGACAAAATTGCGCTTGTAAATATCGGTTCGATTCAGCATATTATTCTGGCTATGGCTGCTGAAAAATATCTCGGAGATTCGCATGCCCTTGATAATAATATTGCGGCTATGTCACACGTTGAAGGAATGGCTGCACTTGAGTCGGGAACGGTTGCACTTCATCTGACATCATCACCGTACATCGGACAGGAGAGAGCAGACAGCAGATATACTGAGCTTCCGGAGGTTGTGGATGTATGCCCTCCCGGGAACACACTGCTTGTGGCAATGGGTTCTACGAAGATTGCTGAAGATAAGGAGCTTTTCAATGCAGTGTTAAAAGCTTTCGAACAGTCTTCGGATATTCTGACAAACAATAAAGATGAAGCGGCAGACATCGAAGCTAAATACCTTTCGATTGATAAAGAAACAGCTCTGAATAATCTGAACGATCCTCTTTGCACCTACGACAAGGAACTTAAGGGAGTAAAAAACGTGGTTGAATTTATGTTCAGAGCAGGGTTTATTACTAATGAGCTTGATTTTGAAAATTTCAAATTCACCGAGGTTTCGGGAAACTGATGCCAAAGAAAATGTCTGTTTGCGGTTAAGTACAAACTGTGATTATCGACGATTGGAGAAATTGCAATGAAAAAACATAAGGGATTAATTGCACAACTTGTTTTTGTACTTGTAGTTTTATGTTTCTGGGAATGGTATGCGAGAACAAGAAACATTATGGCATTTCCGACGGTGGGAGCCATAATTTCAAAGCTGATCAGCTGCTTTGGCGACCCTCAGAAATCTATTCTGACATATCTTGGGAATTCGCTGATTGCCATAATAAAAGGTCTTGGAATAGGTGCGGTACTGGCAATACTGTTCTCGGGACTTTCCGTGGTAAGCCATATATTCAATTCAATTTACAATCTTGTTGTATCCGTGTTCGACCTGCTCCCGGGAGTTGCGCTTCTTCCGATACTTATGATTACGGTCGGAGCAAATGATACCTCAATACTTATCCTTGTTGTTCATTCCGTAATCTGGCCGATGTCAAGAAACATAATAGACGGTTTCAGAACTACACCGAAGATTTATATTGAGTCGGGAAAAAATATCGGTCTCGGTAGAATATCGATGATTACGGGTGTATACATTCCTTCTTCGTTTGCCAGTATGCTTTCGGGAATAAAGGTGGGCTGGGCCAGAGCATGGAGAGGTCTGATAAGTGCAGAGATGATATTCGGTGCGGCGCAGTCGGCGGGTATCGGTGTATTTATCAATAATTCACGAACCGTATGGATTGATTACACGGCGGTTTATGCGGCACTGGTACTTATTATTCTTGTAGGCGTAATTGTCGAATACGGAATTTTTCAGGTGATTGAAAAGAAAACGGTTAAAAAGTGGGGGATGGTACGATGAAGGAAATACTTAGAATTGAGAATCTTACAAAGTCATATGCCTCACAGAGCGGTACAAACAATATTCTGAACGGTTTGAACCTGACAGTGTCAGAACATGAATTTATCAGCATTTTGGGACCTTCGGGATGCGGTAAGTCAACGATGGTAAGATGTATTGCGGGATTTGAAAAATTTTCGGGGAATATATTCTGCAACGGTAAGCCGGTAACAAAGCCGTCTACTGACAGAATCATGGTGTTTCAGGACTATAACCAGCTTTTCCCCTGGAAAACAGTAGAAAAAAATATTCAGTATCCATTGAAGCTGAAGGGGATAAAGGATAAAGCGGAGCTGAAAAAGATATCGGATGAATTTTTGAAAAAGGTTGGACTCGAAGGCTATCAGAAGTATTATCCGCATGAACTTTCGGGCGGAATGAAGCAGCGTGTGGCCATAGCAAAGGCACTGGCTCTGAAGCCGGAAATCATTTTGATGGATGAACCGTTTGCCGCACTGGATGCAATTACCAGAAACAATCTTCAGAAGGAATTGTACAGACTGTTCAGCGAAAGCAGAATCACGGTTATTTTTATTACTCACAATATCCAGGAAGCAATCACTCTTGGAACGCGTGTGCTTATGATGGGAAAAAACGGAAAAATACTGATAGATGATGAAAATAAAATTCCGAAGCCTGTAAAACCTTCGTCGGAGGGATACGGAGCAATGTGGGATAAATTTTCACAGGCACTTGAAAAACAGCAGTGAAAGAGAATACGGGGGAGCAGACGTAAATTTGAGTCTGCTCCCCCTAAACAATTATGGAGTCTGTTTTCACGGTTACGGGTCGCGACTTATTCCGCGCGTGTTTTGGACGTTATTTATAAAAGTCCAAGAAAACCCACTGCCTTTAGGCGGCGGGTGCTCTTGGACGAGGTGCGGGGTTCAAGCCCCGTGCCTCGTAAGGCACGCAGTGCCGATTTTATATGAGCAAGTAGCGAAGCGGATTGCGAATATCATTGACTCCCGGATGGGACAGAACATATTCATAAGCCAGGCCTGCACAGAACCTGTGCTCATTATGTTAATATTTGCTGTCCGGCCAAAAACATTTATAAAGTGCGCCACAAAATCAGTAAATCATTATCACCTGACTGTGAGCAGAAACTTTTTGCACAGTTGACGAAAGCTTGAAAATATGCTATTATTCAGCGGTAGTGAGCAATGAGCCGGCTGACGGCCTGCACTGTTTTTTATAAGTGCAGGAGTATTCACCGTAAAGAGGATTGCGAATTTCTTTGAAAACCCGGATTCTCAATGCGGTTTTGCCGGACTGAAGATTATTCAAAAATTAATGGAGGCTTGAAATGGAAGTATTAACACCTATCAAAGAAGGTAAAGTTCGTGAAATTTATGACAACGGAGACAGCCTTATTATGGTTGCTACCGACAGAATCAGCTGTTTCGATGTAATTCTTAACAACATCGTTACAAAGAAGGGTACCGTACTTACACAGATGAGTAAGTTCTGGTTTGACATGACGAAGGATATACTTCCCAACCATATGATTTCTGTTGATGTAAAGGATATGCCCGAGTTCTTCAGACAGCCTAAGTTTGACGGAAACAGCATGATGTGTAAAAAGCTTGAAATGCTTCCCGTAGAGTGCATTGTCAGAGGTTATATTACCGGCAGCGGATGGGCAAGCTACTGCAAGGATGGTACGGTATGCGGAATTAAGCTTCCCGCAGGTCTGCAGGAATCAGAAAAGCTTCCTGAGCCTATATATACACCCTCGACTAAGGCTGAAATCGGAGATCATGACGAAAACATCAGTTACGAGCAGAGCATTGACTACCTTGAGAAGAGATTTCCCGGAAAAGGTGCCGAATATGCAAAGAAGCTGAAGGATTATACGATTGCGCTTTATAAGAAATGTGCCGATTATGCACTTTCAAAGGGGATTATTATTGCCGATACCAAGTTTGAGTTCGGTTTGGATGAGAACGGTGAAATTGTTATCGGTGATGAGATGCTTACACCGGACAGTTCACGTTTTTGGCCTCTTGAGGGTTATGAGGCAGGACACGGTCAGCCTTCGTTCGACAAGCAGTTTGCACGTGACTGGCTCAAGAGCAATGAGGGACATAACTGGACACTTCCGCAGGAGATAGTTGATAAGACCATCGAGAAATATCTTGACGGTTATAAGAGACTTACAGGTAAGGAATTATAATGAATTTTTTCGGTTCAAAAAAACTGACCGTTGCCGGTATAGTAACAGTGGTACTTATAGTGGCAACAATCAGTCTGATATTAATTTTTGGAAACAGTGATGAAAAGGACAGTGCCGGGGCGCAAAGCGACGGCACTGTTAATGCTGTCCAAAAAGAGGTATCACCGAAAGAAGCTCAGATATATGTCGGTGGCAATGAACTGCAGAAGAGTATGCTGGACAGCATGCTCGCGGAGAGACGTAACACTGTGAAAAATGAAATGCAGACAGCACCGGAGAATATCAGGGAAACAGACAGCACGGTGCTTGGAAGCAGTTCGACTGACAATAAGTCCGGTGACGGTTCGGGCACTGTCGGAGAAAAGGATACAAACGGACAAGCGACGTCCGGCGATGATACGGACGTACTGCAGACCGGTGAGAATACCGGCGACGGGAATACCGACGGTACCGGTGCTGACGGCGAACAGGGGAATACCGCTGTCGGAGATGGAACGGATAAAGATATTATGACCGCGGAAGGCGGGGAAAACCAGGGTGATGCCAATCAGACGGGAGAAAGCCTTGCCGGGAAAGTGGTCGGTACGGAAGAACATATAATTGTTGATGATATTCTGATGGAGGAGGAATACTCCAACAACAGAAAAAAGTATCTTGAGATACTTGGAAGACTTGAAGAGGGAATACCACAGGAACAGGAAGAAAAAGTTAAGTTCCTTTCAGTATATACACAGGGTACGGATGACGATTCGGTTGCAGCTATTCAGGAACGTCTGATGGAGCTGGGCTTCATGGAGTATGCCGAGCCTACGAAGCATTACGGACCGGCTACAATGGAGGCTGTTAAATTTTTCCAAAGACAGAACGACCTGAAGCAGGACGGTATCATCGGTGAACAGACAATCGGGCTTTTATTTACGGCAGAGGCCAAGTCATACCTGCTGAAAAAGGATATGGACGGTGAAGATATCAGAACGATTCAGTACCGTCTGTACGAGCTGGGATATATTGCCAGCAAGGATCAGGTAACCGGTCATTTCGGCGATGAGACAGAAAAAGCGGTAAAAGCACTGCAGACTGCAAACGGTCTTTCGGCCGACGGTAAAATCGGAGTTATGACGAACGAGCTGCTTTACAGCGGGGACGTCAAGGCCAATCTGATTTCATTCGGTGACAAGAGCGATATCGTGCTTGAATGCCAGAAGAGACTGCAGGAGCTCGGTTATCTGACCACTGCTCCCGATGGATTTTACGGAAGTGATACACAGGCTGCTGTCAAGCAGTTCCAGTCAAAAAATGACTGTATTGTGGACGGTTATCTGGGACCGTCTACCAGAGCGGTTCTTATCAGCGATGCTGCCGTACCGAACGGGCTTAGAATAGGCGATCAGAGTGAGACGGTAAAACGCGTTCAGGAGTTGCTGATTAAGCATGGTTATCTGGCTGCGGGAAATGCCACGGGATATTTTGGCGATGTTACCGAGGCTGCGGTAAAGAAATTTCAGAAGAACAACGGCCTGACGGCTGACGGAAACGTTGGTAAGCTTACCATGGCTGTGCTTACCGGAGACAGTGTTGTAAAGAACAGCAACGACGGCGCCGGCGGCACGGGAAAAGATACCGGCAAGGATACTGACAAGAATAAGGATACCGGCAAGGACAAGGATAAAGATAAAAAGGATTCCGAGACCGGCGGTGAGGTGGTTGTAACGGGAACCAATGCCGATGAGCTGATCAAGGTGGCAAAGTCGAAGCTCGGATGTCCTTATATATACGGAAACAAGGGTCCCAACTCCTTTGACTGTTCGGGCTATGTATACTGGTGTCTGAAGCAGATTGGAGTCAACCAGAGTTATATTACTTCATATCAGTGGCGCACTGTTGGCAAGTATAAGAAGATTACCTCGATTTCGGATGTGAAAAAGGGTGACATCATCGTTGTATACGGACATGTGGGAATTGCGGCCGGCAACAATATGGTATATGATGCTTCATCAAGTGCGGGTGAAATTGTTTATCGTGAACTTGGCGACTGGTGGAAGCGTAATTTCATATGTGCATGGAGAATTTTCTGACGGGTGCTGACTCGGCAGACGGATGGTGAATATGGGATTCATTAAATATTTTAAAGAGGAAATGCAGGTGATAAAGGAGCGCGACCCGGCTATCAAAACCAAAGCCGAGGTGTTCCTTTATCCGAGCTTTAAAGCGATTATCAGACATAGAATAGCGCATAAGCTTTATTTGAAAAAGCACTATTTCTGGGCGAGATATATTTCACAGAGAACAGTTCGGAAGACCGGAATTGAAATTCATCCGGGCGCGACTATCGGCAAAGGTTTTTTTATCGATCACGGAACAGGAGTTATAATCGGAGAAACTGCCATTGTCGGGGATAATGTGACTCTGTATCAGGGCGTTACTCTCGGAGGAACGGGTAAGGAAAGCGGCAAGCGTCATCCCACCATCGGTGACAATGTCATGATAGGAGCGGGTGCAAAGGTACTTGGTTCGTTTACGGTTGGCGAAAATTCAATGATTGGCGCCGGCTCGGTTATTCTGCAGGAGGTTCCGCCGAATTCAACGGTTGTGGGCGTTCCCGGTAGAATTGTAAAGCGTGACCAGATGAAGGTTCCGCGTGAAACCATGGACCAGATTCATCTGCCTGACCCTGTAATGACGGCGTTGAATGAGCTGAAGCAGGAGAATGACAGGCTGAGACGCGAAATTGACGAAATAAAGGCGGGACTCGGTGAGAACAGGCGCTGAAAAGTGATGGAAAAGGAAAAATGCTTCGAAGGTTTGCCTAATAAAGAGGGAAAGCGGTAAGGCGGGACTCAGAGAAAAAGGGCACCGAAAACGGAGGCTGCTTCGAGAGGCTGCCGAATACGGGAAATAAGTGGAAGGAGACTAACAATGAAGATTTATAACACACTTACAAGGAGAGTTGAGGATTTCGTTCCGAATGCCGAAGGAAAGGTAAAGATGTATACCTGCGGTCCTACGGTTTATCATTTTGCACATATAGGAAATCTCAGAAGCTATATCTGTGAGGATATTCTTGAGAAAACACTTCGCTTTCTCGGATATGATGTAAAACGTGTCATGAATATTACCGATGTCGGTCATCTTTCAAGCGATGCGGACACCGGTGAGGACAAGATGCTCAAAGGAGCAAAACGTGAGCACAAGACTGTTATGGAAGTGGCTAAGTTTTATACGGATGCCTTTTTCGGTGACTGCGAGAAGCTGAATATAAAGAGACCTGATGTGGTTGAACCCGCTACGAACTGCATTCAGGAGTTTATTCATATGATAGAGGTCCTTCTTGAAAAGGGTTATGCTTATAAAGCGGGCGAGAATGTTTATTTTGATACTTCGAAGCTGAAAAATTATTATGTATTCGGCAATCAGAACGAGGAAGAGCTTTACGTCGGAGTACGTGACGATGTGGATGAGGATACAAACAAGAAGAATAAAAACGATTTTGTTCTCTGGTTCACGAAATCGAAATTTGAAGATCAGGCACTGAAATGGAAAAGCCCGTGGGGCGTAGGTTATCCCGGATGGCATATTGAGTGCTCGTGCATCAGTATGAAGCATCTCGGTGAGGATATGGATATCCATTGCGGCGGTGTTGACAATATTTTCCCTCATCATACAAATGAGATCGCGCAGAGTGAGTCTTACCTTGGACATAAGTGGTGCAATTACTGGTTCCATGTTCATCATTTGAATGACCGTGAGGGAAAGATGAGCAAATCGAAGGGAAATATTCTCACGGTTTCCGTTCTTGAGGAAAAAGGCTATGATCCGCTGGTTTACAGGTTCTTCTGCCTGAACTCGCATTACAGAAAGCCTCTTGAATTTTCCTTTGAACAGCTTGATAACGCAAAGGCTGCTTTTGGCAAGCTGAAAAAGAAGTGTCTGGATATTTTTGCCGAAGCCAAGGCAGCGGGTGCAGTGGACGAAAACGGCAGCGTCATTGACAGCAAGGCTGATTCGGCCGTATATGAGGAATACAGAAGCAGGTTTGCCGATGCACTGGGCAATGACACAAATACATCAATGGCACTGACAGTAGTGTATGATGTGCTGAAGGCTGATACCGATGCGGCTACCAAGGCATATATGCTTCAGAAGTTTGATTATGTGCTCGGACTTGATCTGACAAAGGAGACTGCTGCGGAAAACAGCAGTGTTGACAGCGAGCTTGAAAAATATGTACTTGAACAGATTGAACTGAGAAAGGCGGCAAAGAAGGAAAAGAATTTTGCCGAGGCTGACAGAATCAGAGCCGAGCTTTTGGAAAAAGGTGTTGTTATTGAAGATACCAGAGAAGGCGTAAAATGGCATCTCACATGACGATATACGGAGCCGCAGTATGATAGATAAAATCATTGAACAAATGAATTTAAAGGAAAGGGACGTCAGACAGATTCCCGGTCTGACACTTGCGTACCTCGGAGACTGCATATATGAACTGGTCATCAGGACCATGCTGGTTGAGCGGGGAATGTCACATGTGAGTGAGCTGAACAGGGAAGCTTCGTCGAGGGCCAAGGCATCGGCACAGGCCGAGCTTCTCCACAAAATCGAGCCTTTTCTTTCGGAAGAAGAGGCAGCAGCCTACAGAAGGGGCAGAAATGTTAAGTCGGCCAGTGTGGCAAAGCATGCCACGGTGATTGATTATCGTACAGCCACCGGCTTTGAAGCACTTATGGGTTACCTTTATCTTAATAACAGGATTGACCGTATTCTGGAGCTTGTGATGATGGGCGAGCAGAGTGACAAAGAAGCCGGCAAAGAATGAGAAATCGCTCGGTAGTACCGGGAACGGTGAAGACTGAAATGAAGACAGAGATGCCGGGAACAGTGAAAGGCAGACCGAAATGCCGAATGCAGTGAAGACTGAAATGAAGACAGAGATGCCGGGAACACTGATGTCGGATGGAAAGAAAGGCAGATTATGAGATTTGAGGAACTGACCATAGAGGGCAGAAATGCGGTACTTGAAGCATTTCGTTCAGGGAAAACAATTGATAAGCTGTTTGTACAGGACGGAGTTCATGACGGCCCGATAGCTTCGATTTTGAGAGAAGCAAAAAAACAGGACACGATTATTCAGTATGTTCAGAAGGAACGTCTGGACCAGATGTCACAGACGCATAACCATCAGGGTGTTATGGCTTATGCGGCTGCTTATGAATATGCAGAAGTAAAGGACATCCTTGATGCGGCGAAGGCCAAGGGTGAGGCACCGTTTATATTCATTCTGGACGGCATTGAGGATCCGCATAATCTGGGGGCAATTATCAGAACAGCCAATCTGTGCGGAGCGCATGGGGTGATTATTCCGAAGCGCAGGGCGGTAGGTCTGACATCTACAGTGGCAAAGACCTCGGCAGGAGCCCTGAATTACACTCCGGTAGCAAAGGTGACGAATCTGACGGCTACAATGGAGGACTTGAAAAAAGAAGGATTATGGTTTGTTTGTGCAGATATGTCGGGCGATGTTATGTACAGGTGCAATCTGAAGGGACCGATAGGTCTGGTAATCGGAAATGAAGGTGAAGGAGTTTCAAGGCTGGTTCGTGAGCATTGTGACATGGTTGCTTCAATCCCGATGAAGGGAGATGTTGATTCACTTAATGCTTCCGTGGCTGCGGGGGTTCTTGCATATGAAATTGTAAGACAGAGACTCGGATGATGTTGTAAAGTTTACTGTTCACAGTCGGGTAAAAATAAACACAAGCCGGGGCTTTCTTTCAGGCCTGCGGATATTATCACCTGATTACGGACGGTAACTTGTGAAGCGTAACAAAGGTAAGTGTATTCATGGAGGTAGCGTTATGTATATTTTGAAAATTGATCTTCCTACCGGTGTTGCATATTTTACAGGAAAGAAGAAGGTTGTACAGGGGTCGGAGGCTCCGGGACTCACGGGTACTCCTGCCGAAGCACGACAGTTTGCCACCGAGGAAGAGGCTACAAGATTCTGCAAGATGCTTGGAAAAAAGTATGACATGGAGTTTTACTATTCGCTCGAGGATATCGATGATAGTGTCAATAAGGCTGACGGAGAGGATGATTTCATGCTTGAAATTGACAAGAACCTGATGGCCGGTGTGATGGACTCCGATGATGAGGATAAGGATACAGGAGATACAGGTAATAATTGATGTAAACGCAGGTCGTAATGAGCCGGCTGACTGCGTATCGGACGGAGCTTAAAAATGTGTTTTGGAAAACTGTGATTAGTAAGGGGTTATGAACAGAGGCAGATAATGTAATCTGTTTACGAAGTTTATCCGACCGAATACGGAATAGTGACGGATTGCAGCTGTGAAATCGGTGCCGGGAGAATTTGAGGTTTACAAAAAGTTCACAATCGGTTATAATAGCATTTAAAATTATAAAAGTTGTAGACAACAGTAGAATAACAGATAGCAGCTGTTCAATGTTATACGGTTATGAAATACTGATTTTGTGAATGCTTTTGACCGGACGGTGAATAGTAACCGGTAAAGCCGCTGTTTGCAGCAGGATAAACGTAAACGCAGAATGGAAGCACGGACGATGAGTGAAGGCTTATCGGATGTGTTTGCGGGACGTAATTATCACTGAATGTATTGAGAGACGTTTGCGGATTGGAGATGTCTCATTGATGATGTCGAAAAGACCCTTGCGGATTGGAGATGTCTCATTGACGATATTGAAAGACGTTTACGGATTGGAGATGTCTTATTGATGATGTCGAAAGACGTTTACGGATTACGAATATCAATGACATTATAGGAAAATGCCTGCAGTTTGCGAATATCATTGATTAAGCTTTTGAGAAGTGCATAAAATAAATCAGCAGGGTTTGTTTTGACTCTGTGGGATGGAGAGTTTGATGGGTAAATATGTGGTAACGGGCGGCAAGTCTCTTGCCGGAGATGTTGTGATAAGCGGTGCAAAGAATGCAGCACTTGGAATTATAGCAGCCTCTATCATGACGGACGAACAGGTGACAATTGAAAATCTTCCGGACGTTTCGGATATTAATATACTGCTTGATGCCCTGGCTAATATCGGAGCTGTTATCGACAGAGTTGACAGACATACGGTAAAGATAATGGGCTCCATGTGTATGGCCGAGGTTGACGATGAGAACATGAGGAAAATCAGAGGTTCTTATTATCTGATGGGTGCTCTGCTCGGTAAGTACAAAAAGGCCCAGGTTCCGCTTCCGGGAGGCAGCAATATCGGCAGCAGACCGATTGAACAGCATATCAAGGGTTTTCGTCAGCTTGGTGCCAAGGTTGATATTACATACGGCGGTGTTTTGAGCGCGCAGGCTGATGAGCTGAAGGGAACGCACATATTCTTTGACCTTGTGTCGGTGGGAGCTACGATAAATGTTATGCTTGCTTCTGTTCTGGCACAGGGACAGACAATTATGGAGAACGTAGCCAAGGAACCGCATATTGTTGATGTGGCAAACTTCCTGAACAGCATGGGAGCAAACATCAAGGGTGCGGGAACCGATGTTATCAGAATAAAGGGTGTTGAAAAGCTTCATGCCAGCACATATTCAATTATTCCCGACCAGATCGAAGCGGGTACGTTTATGCTTGCCGCTGCGGCTACAAATGGGGACTGCCTGATAAAGAACGTCATTCCCAAGCATATGGAGGCAATTACCGCAAAGCTGCTTGAGGTTGGAGCAGAGGTTCAGGAGTTTGATGATTCTATCAGGGTGGTTTCGAAAAACAGGCTTTCGCCAGCGGGAATTAAGACCTTGGTTTATCCGGGATTTCCTACAGATATGCAGCCGCAGATGACAACGCTTCTGTCTGTCAGCAACGGCACAAGTACCGTTACGGAAAGCATTTTTGAAAACAGATTTAAATATGTGGATGAGCTTTCACGAATGGGAGCCAATATTAAAGTAGAAGGCAATACCGCAATAGTGACCGGAGTCGACAAACTGACCGGTGCTACAGTTTCGGCACTTGACCTGAGAGCAGGAGCGGCGCTTGTTATTGCAGCTCTTATGGCTGAAGGAAAGAGCGTCATTGAACATGTAGAGTATATTGAACGTGGATATGAGCAGTTTGAGGTGAAGCTCAGAGGCCTCGGCGCGCAGATAAAAAAGGTGGATGACGAGGACGAACCTGCGAGAAAGAACAGAATTTCAAAGGTTGGCTGAGACAGCGAAAATAACTGTGAACAGTAACGGAATGAAAAAGGTCGGGTAAAGCCCGACCTTTTTTTCTTTATAGGAAATTGCATCCTATTAAGTAAAAAACGCTCCGCGGGGATGCACACGCTTTTGCAGCGGTATTTTGTCGCTTACGCAACGCAAAAGCGGCGCAGCATGTCGCAAGCGACATGCTTTCCTGTTCCGTAATCCTGTATCATATTATCCGGTGTTCGTAAATATTCACCGTTCGGCCAAAATCATTCATAGAGTGCGCCACAAAAACAGTGGCTCATTCGTTCACTGACGGAAACGGCTTTATTTGTGAGAATAGTGAGCAGTATGAACGGGAGCTTGCTTCAGTTCATACTCTGACAAACGTCTTTGAGTGACGTATGTCACGAGATATGTGTTTGGCCCGGACTTAATCATATAGCCGTTATGACAATTGCTTTACAGACAGGTTTGCAGTAATCGTCATTTGGCTATGTGGTGGATAGCAACGTGTATGCACTTTCGATTTCACTGATTTTTTTGTAGAGCATCCGGTTGACGGGAACATCGATTCCGTTCTTTTCAGCAAGCGAAATAACGGTTCCCGCAAAACTGTCGAGTTCTGATTTCTTTTTGTTTAATCTGTCCTGTGCCATTGACGGCATGCTGTTGTAGCCGAGAGAACGCATAAGTGAAACATAGTATGAAACATCATCGGAGGTAATGGGGTGGCCGAGTCTGTTCGCAAGGTCCATGACCTCATTCATGGCGCCGACCATAACATTGTAGGGCTCGGTGTTTGCTTCGGTGGCTTCACCGTAAGTAAGGCCGTATGCCATACATACCTGGTTGATTCCGCAGTTGAGCATGAATTTTTTCCACATTCGAAGCACGATGTCATCTTCTTTTACATATTTTATCCGCGCATCGTCAAAAAATTCACAAAGTGCTTCAAAAGACTTCTGTGAACATCCTGCGGTCATTCCTATATGAAGTTCGCCCGGTTTTGTACATGCGAAGCTCTTTCCGAGCTTTATGGCGTCCATTCCCTGAGCGACAGTGTAAATTATGTTAAATTTGCCGAACTGTTTTGCCAGAATTTCTTCGCTTGTGATACCGTTTAATACTGAAATAATGATTGTGTCTTCATCGACAAAGTCCTTCATTTCTTCTATGGCTTCGTTCAGCCCGGTGTTTTTTGTGGCAACGATAATCAGGTCGAGCGGCTTTGCATCCTGAGGTGTGGACATTTTGAAATACATCTCTTTGCCGTTGACATTTACAGGTTCTTCGCCGTATTTTGCAAATCGGTCGGCATCCATAATAAATGTCAGATTTTTTTTGCCGACGTAATCCTGAATGAGCGCTCCGTAAAGAATTCCGAGTGCCCCCATTCCGACAATGCCTACTTTTTTTATTCGCATATTTGCCTCCGTTGTTTTTGACAGAAACTGCCTGCTTTAAATGTTATTTACACAAGAGTAAGCATACCAAAAATGAGCGGACAAAACAACCGAAATAATCGTTATTTACGGTTTAATTGTTACTATTCACAGTCGGGTAATGATAAACGCAAGCTGAGAGATTGCTCTCGGACTTGCGAATATTATTATCCGACTATGGAGGCTGGACAGACCTTGAACAGTAACGTTTGCCATTCAAACAAATCAGATATATAATGATATAGTGTTTTCAGGACGCAAAATCTGCAGCACGAAAAGAATCCCACGTCTTCACTTGTGGGAGTATGTCAATGAGCGCTTAATTGCCGCGTAAATCGTGTATTCATTTTTAATGGTTTTGGGGCAGAATGCGTATGGTAACAACATTAATGTTTTGAAAGATTATTAATGAATCGATGCTTTGGGAGGTATGAGAAATGAAAGATATGAAAATCAGAAAAGACCAGGTAGAAACACTGTGTTCAACAAAATTTCTGAAAATGTATGATTTACAGTACAGAGAAGGAAAACACTATTTTGATGTTACGAGAAGAGAGAGCAGCGAGCTTGTTGCACTCAAGTCGGGTGAGGAATTCAGAAACATGCTGCCGGATGCGGTTACGGTTGCAGTGGTTGTTAAGGTGAAAAACGAGGAACCGAGACTACTACTGTCGTATGAGTACAGATATCCAATCAGTCAGTATCTTTTAAGCCCGGTGGCGGGACTTATAGACGAAGAGGATAAGCAGGCAGAAAATCCGCTGATTTCGGCTGCTGTCAGAGAAATAAAGGAAGAGTGCGGGCTGACCGTGAAGCCTTCGGATAAAATATATGTAATAAATCCCTGTGCGTTTTCTTCTCCCGGAATGACAGATGAGAGCAATGCGTTTTTGCTTGCTGAGATATCGGTGGACAATCTTGATGAGCTGTCACACGACGGTGCGGTCGGCGGAGAAATGTTTGACGGGTTTGAGCTTATAGGAAGAGAAGAGGCTGAATCACTGTTCCTTGCCGGACGTGATACGAACGGAAATTTCTTTTCGCTTGCAACATGGGCTGTGCTGGCATATTTTATCAGAAGCTGAGAGAGCCGGCAAAACAAAGGCGAAGTGAGCATTTGTAATATAAGCGGAACAGTATACGAAACACAAAGCCGGAAGAATTTTCAAAATCAGAAGCTGAGAGAACCGGCAAAACAAAGGCGAAGTGAGCATTTGAAGAGTACGGGAAAACGGTTTTGCTTTGAGAACGATATTTTTTGAGAGAAACGGGTGGATAATCGTTCTGTTTTTTGTGCAATATTACAACTAAATAGTGTTATCACATGATGGTTTTTCATGTAAAAGAAGATGGAATTTGTAAGAATTACCAATTTAGGTCAAAATTTGAGGAAAATAATGCAAAAGCATTGGGCAAAATGCACAAAAAGATGTTGACAAAAAATGTGACAGTGTTTATAATGCAGTTATGAGTTGTGCGCAAAGTGCGCCGACTTAAAAAAACATTCATATTTTTATGAGGAGGGTCTTATGAAACGTTTAATCGCAGTTTTGTTATCACTCGTCCTTGCAATCGGATGCCTTACAGCATGCGGCAATGACAATGGCGGTAACACAGGCAGCACAGGTAGCACAGGAAGTACCGGAGGAGATACATCTTCTACCGCAACAACAGGCAAAATTGAGTGGCCTAAGGAGAAAGTTACTATTAATCTTTACGCATTCACAGATGAAATTCCTAACATGGTTAAGAAGTACATCAAGGACAACCCTGATTGCAACATCGAGGTTAATCCTACAATCGTAGCTACAACAGATGGTGGCTACCAGATCGCACTTGACCAGGTTCTTCAGGCTGGCAACGAGGTTGACCTCTACGCAGCAGAGGCAGCTTTCGTTCTTAAGTACACACAGGGTGACCAGTGCAGCTACGCAGCTACATACAAGGATCTCGGAATTGACATCGACAAGGCTATTCAGGATTCACAGATTGCTAAGTACGCATACGAAATCGGTACCCGTCCTTCAGACAATGCTGTAGTAGCTCTTCCTTACCAGGCAACCGGCGGATGCTACATCTATCGTAGATCAATCGCTAAGGATGTTTGGGGTTCAGATGATCCTACAGTAGTTATGGAGAAGATCGGCGGCGGTTCAGGTAACTGGGATAAGTACTGGCAGGCAGCTGAAGAGTGTAAGGCAAAGGGATACGCTATCGTTTCTGGTGATGGCGATATCTGGCACGCAATCGAGAACAGCTCAGATAAGGGCTGGATCGTAGACGGCAAGCTTTACATCGATCCTAAGCGTGAAGCATTACTTGATGTTTCAAAGAAGTTAACAGACAACGGCTATTCACATATCACAACAGACTGGGAAGAAGGCTGGTTCGCTGATATGAAGAAGGACGGCGGTGTTCTTGGTTTCTTCGGTCCCGCTTGGTTAATTAACTACTCAATGTCAGAGAACTGCGGATCATTCGAGAAGCAGGAAGATGGTTCATTAAAGCAGCTCGGAACATTTGCTACAGGCGTTGGTTCAGCAGGCGACTGGGCAGTATGTACTTCACCTGTAGGTTTCTCATGGGGTGGTACTTACCTCCTTGCAAGCAAGAACGTTGTTAACGATGCTAACAAGAAGGCAGCTTGTGCAACAATCATTAACTGGATTACACTTGATACATCTGAGACAGGTCTTCAGTATATGTGGGCTAACGGAACTCTTAACGGAGAAGGCGGCACAAAGGATACTGTAGCATCAGGTGTTGTTATGGCTAAGTCAAACGGTAGCGTAGATTTCCTTGGCGGACAGAACATGTTCGATTACTTCGTTCCCGCTAACCAGAACGCAACCGGTAAGAACCTTACACAGTATGATGAGCAGATCAATACTCTTTGGAGAGATCAGGTTCGTCTCTATGCTTCAGGACAGAAGTCAAGAGAGCAGGCTATTGCAGACTTCAAGCAGAACGTTAAGGATGAAATCGGTCTTGATTATTAATTAATTAGCCTATAATTTTTAAGGGGCGGACGGAATGAACCGTCTGCCCCATTTTTATGGGTATAGGAGGTGTAGGTGTTATGAAAAAAAAGAAGCGGGTTAGTTATGCCAAATACGGATATCTGTTTTCACTTCCGTTTGTTCTGGCATTCCTGCTTTGCATGTTATATCCTATAATATGCACATTTATATTTGGCTTCACCGATCTGAAGACGAATATAAACGGTGAGTGGCACTTTATTGCCGGCTCAGACGGTGGATTATGGAAAAACTACAAGGATCTTTTTAGTAATGAACTTTTCCGTACATCATTCCTTAATACAGTTAAAATCTGGATAGTTAACTTTATTCCTCAGATTCTTCTTGCACTTCTTCTTTCGGCATGGTTTACAAACAATTCGCTGAAGATTAAAGGTAAGGGATTCTTCAAGGTTGTATTCTATATGCCTAATATCATTACGGCAGCTACAATAGCATATCTGTTCAGATCAATGTTCACATATTCGGCTGCGTCTATGGGACCTGTCAACCAGTTTATCGGACTGTTTGGTGCCGATCCTGTCAACTGGACGAATACTCCACCGTATCCCCAGATTATAGTAGCGTTTATTCAGTTCTGGCAGTGGTACGGCAACACAATGATAGTACTTATTTCCGGTATTCTTGGTATCAGCCCTGAACTTTATGAGGCTGCTTCGATTGACGGAGCTACCGGTACTCAGCAGTTTTTCAAGATTACCATTCCTAATTTGAAAACAATTCTTCTCTATACTCTGGTAACCAGTATGGTCGGTGGTATTCAGATGTTCGATATTCCTTTGTCATTCCTGAACGGTATGCCGGACAATACGACATATACCGCCAGCATGTTTATTTACAAGCAGGCTTTCCAGGGCATGAAGAGATATAATCTTGCTTCTGCCGCAAGTATGGTAATGTTTGTGGTTATTGCATTCTTCTCGTGCATACTGTTCTTCGTAATGAGAGATAAGGATGCGGCTATGATCAGAAAGATTAATAAAAAGGCAGAGAAGGAATTTAAACGTAAGATGAAGGAAGAAGGAGGTATGAGCGCATGAGCAAGAATAAGCTTTTAACTCCCGAATCTGTTACAGGCAAACAGAAAACAAAGCCTATAATGGTAGTAATCTATATTGTTTGTATTTTCCTTGCTTTACTCAGCCTTTTCCCTTTTATTCTGATGTTTATGAATGCTACAAGAGCATCGGCTGACGTACAGGCAAATCCCATAGCAATTCTTCCCGGCGGAAGTCTTGCAGAGAACTACAAGAATATAATGAGCAGGGATTTCAATCCTTATACGGGATTTTTGAACTCTATTATTGTTTCTGTATTCTCAACAATTTTGACCTGTTATTTTTCAACACTTACTGCTTATGCGATTGTTGTATACGACTGGAAGCTTAAGCATGGATTTTATGCATTTATCCTTGCAATCATGATGGTTCCCAATCAGGTCGTTTCAATCGGTTTCTTTAAGCTTGTATTTGATATCGGTTTGAATAACAGCCTTATTCCACTGATTATTCCTTCGATTCAGGCACCCATGACCGTATTCTTTATGCATCAGTACATGGTTCCTTCTCTTTCGATGGAAATCATTCAATCGGCACGAATAGACGGTGGTAAAGAATTTTATATCTTTAACAGGATTGCGTTGCCAATCATGAAACCGGCTATTGCCACTCAGGCAATATTTGCCTTTGTAGCATCATGGAACAACCTGTTTATGCCTACAGTTCTAATCCAGGATATGGGCAAGTATACAATGCCTATGATGATTTCACTGATGAAGGGTGACTTCTATAAGACTAACTACGGTGCAGTTTATCTTGGGCTGTCTATGACGGTATTACCGTTGTTTGTAGTTTATTTTGCACTTTCAAAGTACATCATCGCAGGTGTATCTCTTGGTAGTGTTAAGGGTTGATGAACAGAATTTACGGACACGGGACAGTGTGATGCTTATGCTACTGTTTTTGTCCGATGGTAAAAATTTTCGACTCCGTGCGGGTATTTCCGCACGGAGTTTTTTTACTTTATAGGAAATTGCGTCCTATAAAGTAAAAAACGCTCCGCGAGGATGCGCACGCTTTTGCTTTCGGTTTTTGTCGCTGACGCGACGCAAAAGCGTTTCCTGCTTTATAGGAAATTGCGTCCTATAAAGTAAAAAACGCTCCGCGAGGATGCGCACGCTTTTGCAGCGGAAAATACCTGACTATGAATAGCAAAAGAAATAGTAACCGTTAAATAAATATCAAGAAAAATTACTGCTAAGGATATGCAAAAAATACCATATTTTTGTAATGGAATTATGCCGATACAACATAAGTGTACTGTCCGTGTCGGTGACTTCGGACACTCGTACAATAATAAAAGGGAGCTGATATTATCAGATATTATATTTCGGATCTTCATTTTTTTCATGGCGAGATGAACGACAAAATGGACAAGCGGGGATTTGCAGATACCGAAGCCATGAATGAATACATGATTGAACGTTGGAACAGCAGGGTCAAAAAAAAGGACGAGGTCGTAATTCTTGGTGATTTTTCGTTTGGAAAGGCTGAAGAAACAACGGAAGTTTTGAAACGCCTTAAAGGGAAAAAATACCTGATTGTGGGTAACCATGACAGATTTCTCGGAGATAAAGATTTTGATCGTTCTCAGTTTGAATGGATAGAGTATTACAGAGAGCTGTCAGATAACTCAAGAAAGGTAATTCTGTCTCACTATCCGATTCTGTGCTACAACGGTCAGTACAAAATGAACAAGCATGGTGAACCCAGGTCGTATATGCTTTACGGACATGTACATGATACCTATGATGAGGTAATTATTAACGAGACTGTGAAGCGTGTCAGAAGCTGCAGCAGAGTATTAATCGGCAGTGATGAACCGCAACCGATAAATTGTAATCTCATTAATACATTCTGTAAGTTTAGCGATTATGTGCCAATGTCACTTGATGAATGGATAAAAAATGATGAATTAAGACGCAAATGAGCATTTCTTGTTGAAAAATTCCGAAAATCATGTATAATAAGAACGAGGGTATTATGTAATCAATTGGATACAAGGAATTTTAAGGCAATTATGCGTTTTGGGCAACCAAAGATTGCGGAATTCCTTGGCTGTTTCTATTCACAGTCCGGTCGTGGTTCGTTTATATGCACTATCGGATTTGTATTCAGCTACAGTTTTACGGGGGTTGCAAAAGATTAAGCAAAGAGAATATCTTTGATATATGCAAACAGTGTGCAGATGTGGCGAAAGCATGTCAATGGTCAGATTAGGACCGGTGTTCATCGGGTGATATATGTCACAAGAGGATGTGCTTTGCCCGACACATATGGTTGTTATATTGTCCGCAACCTAAAAATGTAATCGTGGTCGTTGTCTGTTATTCCTGAATGTGAATTGAAACTTAGATACATATGTGCAGATTAACGGGGGTACTGTGTATGATACGCGGAGTAGGTATTATTGGATTATGCATCATGAAGATGCAGAATGAAAAAAGGTTTGAAATTGCAGAGAAGATGAATCATGCCATACTTAAAAAGGGACTTAAGTTGGTCTGGTTTACTTACTTTGAAGATACCACCTGTCTTCCTGAAGCCGGTATTTCTTTTGGCATGCTTGATAAATCGTTTATTGACGGACTTATTGTCTGCTCCGAAGAGAGTGCGGACAATACGTTTGTTGAAAATGTCATACGGCAGGCTAAAGGATGCAATACAAAAGTTGTATCTTTGGGAGTGCAGTCTGAAGAATGCGTCAGTGTACCGCTTAATGACTATGACGGGTGTATTGAAGAAATAGCAGAGATAATCAGCGATATGTTACCTGATATTCCGAGACTTGATTATGACAAGCTTGAACCCATGGATTCAGATTATGTAAAAGAGATGACGCTTGAAGAGGTAAGCTCCGGAGAGGATAGAATTTATACCTGTGTAAACAGGATGCTTGATGCCAGAGAAGTAAAAGACCTGATTCCTCCTTTGTCGGAGATTATCCCGAAAAATGCATATTTTTGTTTCGGATCGGAATTCCTGAGACAATACGGTGAACCCGACTGGGATGAAGAGAAGTACAAGGTGGTTCCGTCATCCGTCAGTGGCTTCTTTGGAACTCTTGCGGTAGCAAAGACCAAGGTTCTTCCTGAAGTTGAGCGATGGATGTTTTCAAAGGACTGCTTCGTTCTTACGCCGGCAATTTCGAAGGATGTTATATGCGGTTACTACGCGTTCAGAGTGTACAGCATGAACTTTTTCAAATACAGATGCAGGTCGATAGTTCGTTATGTGAATATTGTCCTGAATGTTTTTGTAAAGTATGTTCAGAACAGAAGAATAATGAAAAACATGGAAGAGGCTTTGTTTATTGACCTGAACACGGGACTTCCGAATGTAAAGGGAGTTTCCAAGTGGTTCAAGGAACTTACGGTAAAGCCGGAAAACCATGAAAAAAGATATTCGTTCACAGTCTATTCGTTACCCAAATACACGTATATATATGAAAATTACGGTACGGATGCGATTGAGGATGCCCTGAGAATTGTTTCGGCACGTTTACAGTTAGTGTATGGAAAAGAAAGCTATATTGCCAAGGTGCAGAGCGATGAATTTGTTGTTGTAACGGGTTTTGAAAAAGATACTGATGCACTTGCTTATACCAAGCAGAAAATTAAGCAGTTTTATGAAGAACTTGAAAAATATCACCGCAAAAATATTATGGACTATTATATTGATGTTCAGAGCGGATATGCAATAGCGGACCCCGGCTGGACAGGAACGCTGGAAGCATTTGTAAAATTTGCTGCGAATGAGATGTATCTGAAGAGCCTGAATCAGGGCAGAGGAGCGTCAGAGGACAAGGACGGAGAACGCGATACCTACGGAGTTTTTGATTCGCTTATCAAGAACAATCTTCTGGTATATCATCTGCAGCCGATTATCAGTGCAAAAACAGGAGAGATATATGCTTATGAGGCACTGATGAGAAGTGCGGGCGGAATTAATATGTCACCGCTTGAAATACTTGAAGTTGCCAAGAAATACGACAGACTTGATGATGTTGAGCATGCAACGTTATTCAATGTAATGAAGCTGTATGCAGACAAAAATTATGAATTCAGAGACAGAAAGCTGTTTATTAATACTATTCCGGGACATTTCCTTAAGGCGGAAGACAGTAAAAAACTTATGGACAAATACGGAAAGTATTTTAAAAACTTTGTTTATGAGGTTACGGAACAGAATTCGATTTCGGATGAAGAACTGACGGCGCTTAAAGGAATGTGTACCGAGGGCTATACAACACAGATAGCCATTGATGATTACGGAATCGGACATTCCAACATAGTAAATCTGCTCAGATATTCACCTCAGGTCATTAAAATTGACAGATACCTGGTAGAAGGTATTCAGAATGATACAAACAAGCAGATGTTTGTTAAGAGCACAATTGAGTTTGCTGCTTTGAATGGTATTAAGGTGCTTGCTGAGGGCGTAGAGACCTTTGAAGAAATGCAGGCGGTCATCGAATACGGTGTGGACCTGATTCAGGGCTATTATGTGGCACGTCCTTCGGCAGAGGTAATTGACAATATTCCGGACAGAATCAAGCGTGAGGTAATTAATGAAAATCTGAGACTGTCATCCTACAACAGGGATAAGAAGGTGTATAACGCAAGCAACGGCGAGACAATTAATCTTATCAGTCTTGCGATGGAACAGTATACGTATGTGGTTCTGGAAAGCGGAAATTACTATGTAAGCGGCGATAAGAACAGTATTACGGACATGCACATAAAGGTACGCGACGATTCTGTGGTTGATTTGACCTTTATTGACATAAACATGCGCGGTTCTACCGAAACACCGCTTATGATCGGTAAAAACAGCAGAGTTACGTTGAGACTTATGGGTTCGAATACGCTGAATAAGGAAGGTATTCTTGTACCGGAAGGATCGATACTTGAAGTTGTCGGCAATGGTGACCTGAATATTAATTTCTCGCGTAATTACGGAGTTGGAATCGGCGGCGGCTTCAAGAATGCTTACGGTACAATTATCGTGAACCTGCAGGGATGCATCGATATGAACTGCTCGGGTGACCGTGTTGTCGGCATCGGCGGAAACAAGAGCGATGGCTGCATCAGGTTTATCAGGGGCCGTGTGCTTGTAAACGGAACCGGCATATCCATTCTCGGAATCGGAAGTGTTGAAGGTGATGCAAGAATTGTTGTTGAAAAGGATGCAATACTTGAGGTAAAGAGCAACGGTAACGATGCAGTAGGTATCGGTGGAATGAAGGGCACGGTAAATATTGACGTCAGGGGATCTCTTGACATTTTAGCGGATGGTGAACGTTCGGTCGGAATAGGCTCGATGTTCGGAGAAAACAGCATAATAAATATGTTTGCGGGTAAATGCGCATCAAGTATTCACTGCGACAGCGGATCGGCAATAGGAACCTATAACACTCCCGCCTTACTGAAGTTTGACGGAACCGATGTTGAAATTTACGGTGAGGGTTCAAGAGTGACGGGAATCGGAAGTGTTAACGGCAAATGCGATATATATGCGGATGCGGGAAAAATCAATCTGAGAGTTTTGTCGGGAATACCCAGCATGGTTGGCTCACGGGATGATACAAAGCATATTACCGGTGCCGTGATTACCTGCTCTGACAATGCTGAGCAGTAATAAATATAATGATTACGGCGTCAAAAGAACTGACGCCTAATGATACACGCATTTCTTCGGTTACCATTCACAGTCTGTACAAAATGCATTCATAAGCCATGTCTGCTGCGCAAAATCAGTCGCCGTTTCACGGCTTATGGCCTTATTTTTGCGAATAGCGTGTAGTCTGAACGGAAGCTTGCTTACGTACAGGCTCGAGCAGACGTCATCGAGTGACGTAGGTCACGAGATATGCGTTTTAAACAGCCTACATAATCAGATAACAGTATTCGCAAGCTGAGAGCAAAATCTCAGCTTTTTTTTTATGGCTTTCTGTATAAATTAAAATGCATACGATATTGTATCCTGTAAAGTAAAATGCTCTGCGGGGAGGTGTACATTCACGCAGAAGTTTTTACGTGGATGCGGTGCAGAAGTGAGGAATAGTAACCAGTAAAGACATATACGCCATTGTCTTTGATACACGGACAAATGTACTGCACACAAAAATTTTTACTTGCATTTTGTTGAAAATGATAATATAATAGGGAAAGTTTAGTACAGTAAGTAATAACGCTTCTGTATCAACGCGGCAGAGCGGAGTGCTTTGCAGAATATTTTTAGGAGGATATTATCAATGAACGCTTACATTGAGAGAGTAATTGAAGACGTTAAGAAGAAGAACGCTTCTGAGCCTGAATTCATCCAGACAGTAGAAGAAGTTCTCAGATCACTCGAGCCCGCTATCGAGAAGCATCCCGAGTTTGAGACAAATAAGCTCCTTGAGAGACTTGTTGAGCCCGAGAGAATGATTCAGTTCAGAGTAGTATGGATGGACGACCAGGGTAAGCCTCAGGTTAACCGTGGATACAGAGTTCAGTTCAACAGTGCTATCGGACCTTACAAGGGAGGACTCAGATTCCATCCCGCTGTATATATCGGAATGATGAAGTTCCTTGCTTTCGAGCAGACCTTCAAGAACAGCCTTACAAGCCTTCCTATGGGCGGTGGTAAGGGTGGATCTGACTTTGATCCTCAGGGCAAGTCAGACGCAGAAATCATGAGATTCTGCCAGGCTTTCATGACAGAGCTTTATCGTCATATCGGACCTAATGTCGATGTTCCCGCAGGTGATGTTGGTGTTGGCGGACGTGAAATCGGATACCTTTTCGGACAGTACAAGAGAATCAAGGATGCTTACGAGAACGGTGTACTTACCGGTAAGGGACTTTCATACGGCGGATCACTTATCCGTCCCGAGGCTACAGGCTACGGTGCTACATACTTCTGGGATGAGGTTATGAAGCATGAGGGCAAGAGCATCGAGGGTCAGAGATTTGCTATTTCAGGTTTCGGTAATGTAGCATGGGGCGCATGCCAGAAGATTAAGGAACTCGGTGGAAAGGTTGTTACAGTATCGGGTCCTGACGGATATGTATACATGAAGGACGGCATGACCGACGAGATGATCGATTACATGCTTGAGATGAGAGCTTCTAACCGTAACCGTTCACAGGATATGGCAGACAAGTTCCCTGATAAGGCTGAGTTCGTAGCAGGCAAGAAGCCTTGGGGAAATGTTGATGTTGATGTCTGCATGCCTTGTGCATTCCAGAACGAAATCGTACTTGACGACGCTAAGGCTATTGTAGCTCGTGGTATCAAGTATGTTAACGAAGTAGCTAATATGCCTACCACAAATGAGGCTATTAAGTACTTCCAGGAGAACGGTGTTCTTATCACACCTTCAAAGGCTGTTAATGCCGGCGGTGTTGCTACATCAGGTCTTGAGATGAGCCAGAACAGCGAGCGTCTCAGCTGGACATCTGAGGAAGTTGATTCACAGCTCAAGAACATCATGAAGAACATCCACAAGCAGATTGTTGATGCCTGCGACGAGTACGGTATCGGTTACAACCTTGTAGCAGGTGCAAACCTTGCCGGATTCCGTAAGGTAGCTGATGCTATGATGGCTCAGGGATGGGTATAATTTAATATACAACGTTGTTGCTGTTCACAGTCGTATTATAATGAATACAACGTTAACTGGATAGTAACGAACACACAGTTAGAATAAAATGAATACTTGACCTCCATGGAGAAATCTATGGAGGTCATTTTACATAATTCTATTATGGCAGCCGCCGGACTTTGAATTTCGACTTAATTGCGGAGAAGATTATAAATACAATGAAATACAGAAATATTAAAATAGGATTTAATATAGATAATGTCACATATTCCGTCATTAGTATATGTCTTGAAAAGCTTACGGAACCGATTCCGATGCACAGCCACAGTCGAAACAGCTATGAACTGCATTATATTGTATCGGGGTACGGAGTTGCATGCTGCAATGACATTGAATACAGACTGGCTCCGGGATCATACTATGTGACAGGACCGGGAATTCACCATGAACAGACATCCATCAGGGATAACCCCATGACTGAATTCTGCATTTATCTGCAAGCGAAAGAAAGTTTGGATAATGCTCATGCCTCAAAAAAAAGCGGACTAAAGAAAAACAATCCGAAAATAACAGTGACAGCAGATGATGAGTCAATGACAAATAATGAAGATATAGAACATTGCAGTTCGTTTACAAATCATAAATTTTGGATTGGAGTGGCCGGCGATGAGATAAATGCGCTGATGAAGCAGATAATTACTGAATTGGAGACGCAGAGGACAGGATACGGTGAGATACTTGAGTCACTGATCAGATTATTTGTTCTTCAGACCATCAGACTGTATTCTGAGGAGAATCCACAGAAGCAGGGGGGGAAGAGAGCTTTGGATTCCGAGCCGGGAAACAGAACATATCTGATAATCGAAGAGGAATTTCTCTACAACTACAGGCTTTTGACACTGGACAGTCTGGCGAATAAAATCGGGTTTGGGAAAAGACAGACCGAGCGATTGATGAAAGCACATTATGGGCATACATTTCAGCAGATGAAGCAGGAAGCCAGAATTTCGGCGGCCTGCGGAATGCTGAGAGATACTGCCATGACGGTAGCTGAGATAGCCGAATTTCTCGGCTATTCGTCCTCGGAGCATTTTTCATACTCTTTCAAAAAAGTGAAGGGAATAACCGCAATAAAATACCGAAAAGAAAATACAAAGGAAAATACAAAATAAAATACAAAATAATAAAGTCCACCTGCAGTGCCGCTTTTATATGAGCAAGTAGCGAAGCGGATTGCGAATATCATTGACTTCATGTGGCCGTTTATAAATCATTTAAGAGCTTTAACGGACTTTTTTAATGCGCTCAGCTTTACGGTAAAATTATTGTACTCATCCGGATATATATTATTTCTGCCGTACAGTGCCTGTTCAACAAAGTTAAATACAGAGAGAATATCCTCGGACGAAACAGCAGAATCGTAGCTTTTTAAGCGGTTACAAAGCAGCTCAGCGGTTTCTATGGGCAGCGGATTAACACTGTCGGTTATTTTCCTGCGTCGAAGAAAATCGGTAAAATCAACATAATGGATGTGAATCAGTTTTGTAAATTCACCCCTGTTCAGATAATTCTTCATGAGAAGCTTTTTCCTGATAAATTTCAGCAGAAGATAAGCGGCAAAACACAAAACAGTTGCTGTTATCAGGATGAATACCGGCTTCAGAATGAAATCTGCCGATAAATCAGAGGCTGCCACATCGGGGACATCGAGGGATAATCCCTGATTACCTGAATCGGAAGGATTATCATCGTTCCCTGAAAAGGAAAGTCCGAGGTCCACATTCATCAGTCGGGAGAAGAAATCTGCTATTGCTGACGGAGAAGACGGTTCGGGCATTTTCTCGAATGAGGGGGGAGTAAATTCAAAAGGGACAAAACCATAACCCTCAAGATATACCTCTACCCATGCGTGAGCATAGTAGTCGCTTACTTCTACAGAAACTATTTCCGGAGAATCAAGCATTTCCGGTTCGGAATACCACTCGAAAATATTCCCGTTAACAGTCGTACCGTTTTCTTTAATAAGTGACGAGGGAACCACATACCCTTCACAGTAACGTGCCGGAATCCCGAATTCGCGCAAAAGCATGACAGCGGCCGAAGCAAAGTGAACGCAGAAGCCTCTTTTCTGCGTTTCAAGGAAATAACGGATAAAATCGGACGATCTCGGTGTGGTTCCGGGCGAAAGCGTATAAGGATAATTAGCATAGAAATAATCCCGGATATGCTCACATACATCAAGCCTGAAGCTGTTTGGAAGTGAATCGGGCGACAGGTTGCCGGCATATTTCGAGTAATTTTCACGGGATAAATCTACGCCGAGATAATCATTTTTCTTTAAAAACTGTTTCAAATAATTGTCGAGAGATGAAGGTACGGTACGACAATCCTCATAGACATGACGGTAATAGACAGAGGATGCATTACGTTTACTGCCGATAGGGTTCGGGAATTCGGTATTTTTTATCGGTGCGTATTCGGCGGTCAGTACAGAGCCGACGGCCATGACGGGAACGTCACGGACGGTTCTGTCAATCGTTTCATGAAGTGTGCCGTCGTCATCGGTATAGGTTTGAGAGATAGAAACATTTTCATAAAGTGTGCGGTACGGACGCAGGTATCCGACAATCATGTTATCTGTGTTTTTAATTCTGATTTTAGTACGTACAGGACCGGCGTCGTAAGCAGTCCTGAAATCCTTTTGCTCTTCAGCTTCAAGACGATTAAAGGTCAGTTCAGTATTGAAATCGGAATCGTATACGGCGGAATGCGGAGCACCATCGACATCACTGTTAACAGCGTCAGAAGAAAGTGCTTCGCCTTCCGGATTGCTGACATATGCCTTGTCATCGGCATTATCCTCGGAGCCAAGCATCCGGGGACCTTCCCAGCTTGTAGAACGATAATCATAACCTGTGAAGCTGCGCAGGTAAACCGTATCATTACCGTCGGGAACAAGCGTGACAATCAGGTCTGTTTCAAAGTCGGGACTGATGGAGGAAACACCACCGAGCTGACCGCTTGCAATACCATTGGTAGAATTGTATCTGTCGAAAAGCCCGGAGAAACCGTTTTGAACGATTATTTTCAGATTGTCGTCAAAGGCTTCTTTGGCACTGCCGGGATCCGTTTCACCGAGCGGGCTGTTATATATAGCTACGGAGAATAAGCAGATGGTAGCTGACAGCAGCACGGAACATCCCAGAATCATAAAAAAACCGACTGCATTACCCTGGTAAGTATAGTATCTGCGGTTACGCCAACGGAAGCGTATATATTCGTGAGAATGTCTTGACTTGATAATGATTTTGGTATGGGCTCCGGTTTGCAGTACTCCGACGCAAATGTAACAGGCCAGAAGCATCACAATGGTATAAAGCGGGGGTTTGAGCCCGATGTAAAGAGGAAATTCCAGTACAAGAAAAGTAACCAGGACAGTTTCCGGAAGATTCATGTATCGGGAAACTGTCACGTTCAGCAGGAGTGCAATAAAAACAATCAGGAAAAACAGCGTGATGGTAATAGTTGTGTAACGATCTGCATAGAACTCTTCCGATTCACGCATGATATTCAGGTCAAAGTGGTCTGAATATGCTTTCCTGACAATGTTGATAATAGCCTGGAATCCACTGTTTGCGTAGAGATAGTAACGAATGAGTTCAAGTGTGAAGCCTCCCAGCAGTACTATATATCCTGCATAAAACAGCAGCTTGTTCAGATACAGGAATGCCATGTAAATCGAAATTGCCAGAATAAACAGCGTGACGGATGTCTTGTTGTACGGTAGATTGAAAGCTTCACTGAAACCGATGACAGAGCTGTAGCATGCCATGAAAATGATAGTAGCTCTCAGAAGACACATTAATAAAGGACTGGTTTTTTTAGTGTCATGGATTTCACCGACACATAAACCGGCCTTTTCATAATCGGCTTTCTGTTGTTTTTTCTCTGAAAACATGGACATCCATCACCTTTCAAAATCCGGAAATCGTTAAATAATCATTACCTGAGCGAAGCACATTCAAACACCGAAAAAAATGCTGAAACAGGTTGGTATAAATAATCATTACCTGAGCGAAACACATTCAAACACCGAAAAAAATGCTGAAACAGGTTAGTATAAATAATCAAAATTTGAGCGAAGCACATTCACCCCCCGGAAATAAATGTTGATACGGGTTGGTATAAATAATCAAAATTCGTCCGGGACAGTTTCGCAAACTCAGCTTACGGTGCAATTGACCGCATCCGGCAACATACAATAGAAACGGCAGGTTTGCAGTATGACATACGGAATTTCCGTTTTTATAAGTTCACTGCCACACCGTCCTCATACATTACAATACGGTTGCCATGAAGCTGCAAAATAACGGAAGATTTCTGCAGAGATGCATAGTAGGCATCAATTGCTGTGCCCGGTTTGTCATAGAGAGGCATATAATAAAGATTCATGAAACAGTTGGTAAACGAATCCTCATTATCAATCATATAATAGTTAAATTCACAGGCCTTACAGTTAAAAAGACAGACCTCAAAACGTTCCTCTCGGGAAAGAAGCAGTTTGATGACACTGTTCAGTGTTGTGGCTGTATTTTCAATTTCACTGCTGCATAGTTCCGGAAGAACCACTACCGACATTACAGAGGTACGTTCCATTTCCTTGACAAACAGGTCGTCAAGCTTTGCACTGAGCTTCCAATGAATGCGTGACATTCTGTCTCCCGGTCTGTATTCGCGGATTTCTTTTACGTCGGAGGAGATGTTACCTTTTAAATCGGGTTCGGCATACTCATCAAAACCTTCGGAGGAAGGAGTGTCGGGTAGAACGGGAACCGGGACATCATCCGGAAGAACCGGAACCTGAAGCCTGATGGAAACAGGTATCTTTTTCGATAATATCCCGAGAAAATCATATATGGTAACTTCTGTTATTTCAAAACACATCATGCCGATTTTAGAGGTACCGATCGGGATATCCACAGATGAGGTTCTAAAAGGGAGCGAAGCAATATTCAGAATGTGAGTAACCGTATTTTCATAAAAAAGATTATTAACGTTAAATGTAACCGAACACTTTAAAAATGGAAGAAATGTCGGGTTCTGACACAGAACGGAGATGTTTATTGTATTGCCTGACCGGACCGAGGCAGCTTCGGCTCGGCCGTTGAACACGAGTTTTTCCACATTTTTCAGAAACAGAGGTATTGTGATGGCGGGGAGCAGGACATAAGGAAAAAGCAGAAACACCAGGTAGTTCTGCTTAAAAATCTGTATGAAAAGCATAATCAGTAAAAAAATTACTGCATATTTGATGATTGAAAACCAGTGTATTTTCATAAAGAATCTCCTGCTCACCTGATGTCAAAAAGCGGTTACTATTCATAGCCTGCGGTGAAAACTCATTCAAATCTTCTGTATGTCAACCCGGTACAGCGACGGATGTGAAGGTGTTCATCAGTGCGCCTGAAAGTGAAAGACCGGTAGCTTTGGCCTTGGTTGACAGGATGACTCTGTGGTTTGCAATAGGATAGAAAACAGCCTTGACATCCTCAGGAGAAACAAAATCACGGTCCATCAGGAAAGCGTGGGCTTTTGACATTTTCAACAGGGCAATACTTCCACGGGGACTTAAGCCCAATGTGTATAGTTCGTTACCACGTGTGGCTTCCGTGAGTGACACAATATAATCATAAATAGCGTCTGAAACATGAATGCCCGATACCTGATGCTGAAGTGACAGAATGTCGTCCTTCTGAAGACATGCATTCATTTTTTCAATAATTTCGTGCGAATTTCCTTTTAAAATATTTATGGCACTTGAATGATCGGGATATCCCATCGACATTCTGATCATGAATCTGTCAAGCTGAGATTCCGGCAGCTTCTGAGTGCCGGAGGCACCGATGGGATTCTGTGTGGCAATAACCATGAAAGGTGACGGGAGCATGCGGGTGACACCGTCGACTGTGGCCTTGCCCTCTTCCATGACCTCAAGCAGTGCCGACTGTGTCTTTGGAGAGGTTCTGTTTATCTCATCTGCAAGAAAAAGATTTGTATAAACGGCACCTTCCCTAAAAGTAAATGTTCCGGAGCCTTTATCATACATGGTAAAGCCTGTCAGGTCGGACGGCAGAACATCAGGCGTAAACTGAATTCGTTTGTAGTCCAGTGACATAACCTTGGCAAGCGCCGTAACAAGTGTGGTTTTACCGACACCGGGAATATCTTCAAGCAGAATGTGCCCGCCCGCCAGAATGGCGCAAAGCACCTGATCTATGACGTCGTCCTTGCCGTGAATGGCAAGCTTGATTGAGTTTTTCATTTGATTGGTTAAGTTCGACATAATCATTTGACCTCATGTTTTTATAAATGGACAGTATGGCTATACTAAAAATAGAGAATGCATGAAATGCGTGGCAATGGTGCATTCTTTAATATTATCTGTGGAATCCGTTACGAACATTATACTTTTTTTGCGGTAGATAATCAAGAAAGAGTTGAAAATTGGCAGGGGGGGTTACAAACCAATGTCATTAAGTTAAGATTCCAAAGGCATAACAAAAAGACTTCTACCATGTTTCAAAAATCTGGTAGGGGTCTTTTTTAATCTTTCGATAGACACAGATACTATGTTATGTTAGAATGTACCCGTTGACGCTTGCATAAGGAGAAATTTTAAAATGCTGATATGTATTGACGAATCTGGTTCAGTAAACAACCACAATGAACATCATCCCTACTTTGTGATAACTTTAGTACGAGTCTTAGGAAAAGGAACCTTAAAGGGTAAATATCAAAAATTTTGTAACAAATACATGGATAGGCTTAAAGAATTAGATGTTGATGGTAAGATGTTTGATGGCGATAAATTGCTTGAATTAAAAGGGTTTTATTTTGACGACCAATTAAGACACGAATTTATAGAATTTTTTAAGAATAGTGCAAGTTATGAGATATATTATATTAAACTGGTTAACAATAGACTTACTGACACTTTTTGCAAAAATAAAGAACGAGCCTTTAATTATCCTCTTAAAACAGCTCTTTGTTATTTTATACGCAAAGGTCTTATGCCTAATGAAGACTGCCGTTTGAATTTAGATAATAGAAATCTAAAAACAGACTCTAAGATGCAATTGGATGAATATATTAATACTGAATTAGTGGGTGATATCAATTACAAAGGAACTTTTGTTGCTGAGTATTTTGATTCAAAAGCAAACAGATTAATACAAATAGCTGATGTCTTCTCGAATATTTTTTATGGTTCTCTCTTTAATGGTGAATTTAGCGAAGACATTAAAGAACTTAAGCGATTGGGGAGACTAAAATGTATTTTTGAGTTCCCGCTGGAAAATCGCTATGTTCCTAACATCGAGGACTTTATATGATATATAACAAAAGCTATTGACTTTTATTTAATTTTTGCTATAATATAATTGAGTTGAGGGTAAATCCTACGGAAAGCGCCTTAACTTGGTAAGTGGTAATTTTAAGACCACCGCCCGTAGGTTGCAACTCATATAATAGTACAGAACGAGGGCTGATTGCCCTCGTTTATGTTTAACCGCCGCTTTACGATAATTTATCGGTTGAGGTGGATAAACATTAAAACTAAAAGCAGTTATCAATCAAATGATATTCAGAGTTTATTAAGTGATGCTATCAACATCACTTTTTGTTGTTCTCAAAAATATTCAAATAATCCGTATACCGACTTTTCTCGCACTCGTAAACTCCCTATTAGAGCACTTATAAGACTATTACTCAATATGGAAGGTAACTCTCTTAATGCTGAGATTTTTAACAACTTCCCTGTTAAAGAAGAAAGAATGACGGCCTCTGCATTTGTTCAGCAGAGGGCAAAGCTAAAGCCAGAGGCACTTAAAGACTTATTATACGCATTTATTGATACCCTTCAGAACCCTAAGCATCTTAAGGGGTTAAGAGTCTATGCCATTGACGGTTCCGATTTCTGCACTCCTCGCAATAAGGATAGTAAGTGGTATATTCCCAATCACTACATCCGTAAAGATGGGCAAGAGGCAAAGGGAACTTGCTTGCTTCATGGGAACTTCTTATATGATATCCTTAATAAGCAGTATATGGACGTTAACGAGACACGAGACGAAAGAGATGGCGCAATCAGGTTCATTAGCGGCATCAAAGATAAAGAGCATAGTTTAGTTATTATGGACAGGGGCTATACGGGATTTAATATGATTGAACACTGTAACCGATATGGCGGATACTATGTGATAAGAAGTCCCCTTACAAATACTATTAAGGAGATTTCTGAACTTGCTGATGAGGAATGCGATATAGATGTTGAAATAAAAGTTTCTACAAAGTCGCCACAGTTTTGCGATATATATGGATATAGAAAATTAAATGTCCGTAAAGGCAAGAAAATAGCTTATTCTGAAAAGACATCGGCAACAGAGTGGGACTTTGAAGATAAATGCACAGTAAAATTCCGTATTTGTAAATTCAAGATTAATGATACTGACAGTGGCAAAGAAGTCTGGGAAGTAATAATAACAAATCTTCCAAGGGATAAGTTCAGCCTCAAAGAGATGAAACGCATTTATCATCTTCGATGGGGCATAGAAACCTCTTTCAGAGAGCTCAAATATGCTCCTAGTACAATAAACTTTCATTCAAAGAAAGATGATTTTATTTTACAGGAATTATATGCTCATTTGGTAATGTATAACGCTGCTTCAAGGGCAGCGGAGAACATCCCTGTGACCCAAAGTGAGTCAGGATGGGCTTACGCCGTTGATTTCAAAATGGTGGTCCACATTTTTAGAACCTATTTCAGGAACAAAGATAAAGCTCCGCCAGAGAATATGTATGCCGAGATGTCTATGTATCGCCACATGATTAAAGATGGGCAGCACAATGTAAGGTTGCTCAAACCGAAATCGGCAGTTTATTTTACATATAGAGTTGCATAAGATTGGATAAAAGGCCAGTCTATTTGTAATGCATCAAAGCATGAGATTAACACGAAAAAAAGTGCCAAGATAAGAATTTTAATCTTATTCTTGACACTTTTTCTTTTTACTCAGCTTAACTTAATGACCATTTCGGCTTCTGATAATATATTTTGATTCAGAAATCCTTAACTTAATGGTATTGGGTTACAAACTTTCTCCTAATAAAAAAAGCCGACCTTAAATGAAGTCAGCTTTATTCGTCATCCTCGTCCTCTATGGAATAATCATTTAACTCAGGAAAATCAAGAAATTCACTCAGAGTCATTCCAAACACGTTTGATATTCTATGCAGTGTGCGTACTTTGGGATTTTTACTTGCACCATGGATTATATTATCTATGGTGGACTGCTTCAAACCTGACAGCGTGGCAAGCTTGTTGATTGTGATACCGTGGCTTTCACAAAGTTGTTTTATGCGATAGGCATATATCTCTGAATATATCATATGATCATCTCAATTCGTAATTTGTGTTAGTGTATGAAACAGAATAGAAAAATAGAGTTTATCTTTTTAATAATATTAATATATTCTGTATAGACTGCTACTTACAAGATATGATAACAGAAAACGAAGCACGAATTACCTATGCATAGTTGACTAATTGATAAATTTCAGGTATACTCTGAGATAGTTACCTATACATAGGTATAATATAGCTTGGGAGGGAAAACAATGATGAAAAAAGAAAAAAGACAGTTAAAAACAATGAGTATACTTCTTATGTTGGCATTTGTGCTGATATGTAGTTCAACTTTATTTGCTGAAAAAGCCTATGCAGCTAATCGTCCGGGCAATTTTTATGTATCGTCGCCATCAAATAATTTACAACAATGCGTCCATCATTTCCCGTACCATCAGTGATGGCGATTTCATCCGAACAGTAGAAAACTGTGGTATAAGACAAGGTACACGGTCAGGGAATAAACGAAGAAAAAAAAGAAGTTGCATTGGGTATGAAGAAAGATGGCATGTCTGAAGCATTGATAGCCAAATATTGCGGAGCCGGTACAGAAAAACTTAAAAAATGGTTTGAATAATTGTCCCGCCACAATCCCGTGACTTTATCCGGTCATGAGGTTGCGGCGGCATTTGCCATTCTCATCTGAAAAGTCAGATGTTCGTAAGCGATTAATAACAACACGTCAAACGTTCGTTTTGTCCTGCGTTTTGTCCGGAATCGGCAGCGCAGGTTTATTCTCGGGACAAATATTTTCTGTGTCGATTGCCCCGGAACAGTGTTCTTTTATGAAGTCACTCCACGGCAGAAGCTCCTTAATTTCCTGAGGAATTCCGACTAAATGGAAATAACTTAGAAAAACCGAGGTA
>JAZLIK010000052.1:0-3197 GCA_045617345.1 Lachnospiraceae bacterium
GGTTCGTGCCATGATGAAGCAGAACGTTGAAAAGAACAAGAAATGATGAAGGATTAGAAGGGAAGAAAAATGAAGACATTTATCAAAAAGTTTTTAGGTTTTGCTTTGGTGCTGGTCATGGCTTTTGCAGTAGCTTTACCCGCAGTCAAAGTAAGCGCAGCAACTGTCAAGCTGAACAAGAAAACGGCTTCTGTTGAGGTCGGCGCTACCGTTAAGCTGAAGCTCAAGAATGCCAAGGCCGGTCAGGTAAAGTGGAAGAGCTCAAACAAGAAGGTTGCAACAGTTTCAAAGGGCGTTGTTACCGGTGTTAAGGAAGGCACCGCCAAAATCACAGCAACCTACAAGGATAAGAAATATATCTGCAAGGTAACGGTTACCCCCGTTAAGTTAAAGTATGCGGATGTAAATACCGGGGACATCATCATTTTCGGTGCTTATGAGCAGGATAATAAATCTGCTAACGGAAAAGAAGCCGTAAAGTGGATTGTTCTTGATAAAAATGATGAGGATCAGGGACTGTTCCTGATAAGCGAGCAGGCTCTTGACTGCCAGAAATATCATTACAGATGGGCAGGAACATCATGGGAAAACTGCACACTTCGCGGATGGCTTAACGATGATTTTTATAATGCGGCTTTCAGCAAAAAGGAGCAGGCAATTATCCGCACAACCAAGGTAAATGCAAATGATCCGGTTCCAAACCCTGCGAGTACGATTGATTACGGTAATAACACCAAAGATAAGGTATTTCTTTTAAGCTACAATGAAGCAATGACTTATTTTGCTACAGATGAAGAAAGAGTATGTAAATCTACAGCATATGCCGAGTCAATAAATGCAAACCTGACCAAAGAAGATATCTCTGAGTATTGCAGCTGGAGACTTCGTACACCGGGAAGCGGCGGCACATCATATGCATCACATATAACCGAAACAGGCGCTTTATCCGAACATAATGTGAATGCAACATTTATCGGTATTCGCCCGGTAGTGTGGATAAGCTTTGATGCGGATTTGATTACAAAACAGTAAAAGGCTTTGATGCGGATCTGATTACAAAACAGTAAAAGGCTTTGATGCGGATCAAAAAGAGAAGCATTGGAACGTGTTTTTGCAGCCGATAAGCATGACTAATGGAAATATATGCTTCGAGGCAAAGCTGCCTGTAAAAAGCAAATTAATGCAGAAAAATAGTCCGATTCATGGGGATTCCCCGGAATCGGACTTCTTTTTGCTTTATAGGAAATTGTGCCTTATAAAAATGTTCAGCGAGGTGCGTACTCTTTTGCAGTGATATTTTGTCGCTGACCTGACGCAAGAGTGCGCAACGTAAAGGTGTTGCTGAATGTTACCTGCGATACGAATTTTAAGAAAATCACAGAATCAGTTTCTTAACTTCCTCTGAATCATATGTTACATGCTTAACTCCCAAAGCTTCTATGCGGTATAGGGCATTGGCTGCGATGTGTTCGGCTATCTGCTCCACATCTCGGATTCCCGTAACGCCTGAACACAGGTCTACGATTGTGTTAAGTCCGTCATCTGTGATGTCAAGCTCATCCTCGGTCATATTCATGCGCTTTAATATTTTAGGCAGGGCAAAGCGGCTGAATATTATTTTCTTCTCTTCGGCGGTGTAGTCGGGAATCTCGATAACAGCAAAACGTGACATGATGGGAGCACTGATTTTGCTTTTGTCATTTGCTGTAGCAATGGGATAAACGCCGTTGGTGGGAATCATACATTCCATATAGTTATCGGTAAAGCCCAGATTGTCAAGTAATGTAAGAAGTACATCTGCGGGATTGCCGTTGCCCTTGCCTTCGTTTGCTTTGTCCAGCTCATTGATTATGAAAACGAGCTTTGATTCACCTGCGGAAGCAAAGGCCTCCATAATGATACCGGGCTTGGCATTGGCATATACTCTGGAGCTTCCGGTGAGCTGCTCGGGATCGTTAATGGCACTCATGTCCAGAGTGGTCCAGTGAAGCTTCAAAATTCTTGCTACAGCGTATGCTACCTGCGATTTACCGGTTCCTGCGGGACCGACGATTAAGAGACCGTAAGCCGGAAGAGTATGTGTTCTGTTAATCTGGATGATGGTTTCAATGACACGCTGCTTAACCTTTTCCATTCCGTAAAGCTCTTCATCAAGAATTCTGCGGGCTTCCACAGGATCGATGGAAGGGAAATAGTTGTTCTGCCACTGAATGCCGAGCATGATTGAAAGGGCACGCTGGGCATGACGTCTTTCTTCGGGAGAGACCTCATTTGATTTAGCTACGGCAAGATTCCTTCTGGCCCAGATCTGAATGTTCTCAGGCAGGGTTTTCCCGGCACATGCCAGGAAATCAGTTATGCTCTGGATGCTGGTAAGCTTCATGGCGTCTCCCTGAACTTCACGCTCATCCTCATCCTTTGAATCTTCTAAAGGCGGATCGGAAGCCAAAAGACGGCTGATCATGTACTGAAGAAAGCCGTTTTCGCCGGAAACCTTGCGGTTGTCACCAAAGGCCTGTTCGCGGATTTTGTATACTGCGTAACCTTCGGGGGTAATCTTGCCCGAAAGCTTTATTTTAATGTGATTTTCACCGAGCCATTTTAAAAGGCTGGTAAAACGCGAGTCAATTCTGAGAATATCGGCTGTGACTGTTTCAGAGGTTTCATTTCGGTATTCGAATGAGGTTCGTTTAATGGGATTGAGAAACATGCCGATGGTATGGTGCTTCAGTGAACCGGCTTTATTGTCAATAATCATGATTGGTTTTTCAGGTGTGGCTTCCGATTCTGATGAACGGAAAATTGTATAAGTGCAGACCGACGGTGTTTTGCTGTCGGGAATGTCTTTAAAATCAAAAACAGGCATAACCGTATCCTCTTCATGTTTGTTATCGTAAGGCATCAGGACTTCTGACGCCCCTATCATTGTATAAGATAAGCTTTGTTTTTGCAAGCAAATAGTGAATAGAAAAATGAACGGCAACAGGCATTTTGATGTCTGTTGTATTGGATTACTTAATATGTGTATTTTTTTCTTGTAAAGTACAAAAAGTGTGATATAATACTTTTGTTTTGATGTTATGATACAAGCGTCAAAAGTACGTTATTTTTCGTCAAGCTTGCTTGTAAGAAAAATAATGGACTTTATGGCGCCCAAAACATGAAAAAGTAGCCATTTTTCGAAGAAAAATGAGCGG
>JAZLIK010000053.1:0-5825 GCA_045617345.1 Lachnospiraceae bacterium
GGCCGCTTCCATTGAAAACAAAAATAAGAAAGCGCCAAAGGCTATCACTCGTAAGAGAAAAAATCAGTAAGCTATTGTGGGTTATTGACTCACTAAAATAACAACCCAAACATACCTTTATTTTTCGTGGGTTATACTAGGGCGTCTCTTCACAAATGGGAGGAACCATGTATATCAGGATATCCTGATTCGCCTGATGTAAAGGATGACAGGGACATAGTCGGTTCGGGTACGGTTTTCTTCGCCGGATGTAATCTGCACTGCTGCTTCTGTCAGAATTATGAAATATCCCGCGGCAGTGTGGGAACAGTTGCCGACACTGTACGCCTGGCGGATATTTTTCTGAACCTTCGGGACAGAGGTGCGCATAATATAAATCTTGTTACGCCGACTCATTATGTGCCGCAGATTATTGAGGCACTTGATACGGCAAAAAGCAGGGGACTCGACATTCCCGTGGTTTATAATTCGGGCGGGTACGAAAGCAGTGAGACTGTTCGCAGACTGAAGGATTATATTGATATCTGGATGCCGGATATGAAATATATGAGTACTGAGCTTTCTTCGAGATATTCAAATGCCCCTGATTATTTTGACAGGGCGTCCGAAGCGCTACGGACAATGACCGAATGCATCAGAGAACGTTTTGGCGGGAAGATGTATTTATTTGATGAACACGGAATCATGCAGCACGGTGTTCTTGTACGGCATATGACTCTGCCGGGGCAAACGGGTGATTCCAAGCGAATTCTGAGATATCTTCACAACACCTTCGGAGATGATATTTTTATCAGTATCATGAGTCAGTATACTCCGATGAAGCATAATCTTAAGAGTAGTGAATTCCCCGAACTGCAACGCAGGGTAACCGAAGAAGAGTATGACAGACTTATCCGGTTTGCCGAAAAAATCGGTATCACAAATGCTTACATACAGAACGGTGAGACAGCGTTGGAGAGCTTTATTCCGGCATTTGACGGGACGGGACTGTGAATGTTCTGCTGTGACTGCTGCGTAGCAGACTGCTTTTAACAGGCAACAAGTGAGATGGTTGCGATATTAATTTTTACGGGAAAGGAGGTGCGATAGAGTGAGACATTTTTTTATAGACCTTGAAAATGTCAGAAGCTATGGACTTGAGGGAGTTCTTCTTCTTAAGCCCGAAGACATGGTCTATGTATTTTACAGCGATAATGCGAATACGCTTACAATACCTACAATAGAAAGCCTGAATGAGAGTCCGGCCACCGTAAAGTATATAAAGACAAACTATACCGGTGCAAATGCCATGGATTTTCAGATAGTTACTCTTCTGGGAGCGACTATTGAACGCGATAAAACCGGAAGCTTTTATATTATCAGTCATGACAACGGATTTAAGTCGGCTGTCAGATTCTGCGAAGGGTATTTTACCGCTTATGATATAGTTACCGGTGTATTTGCCAATATTATTATTGCGATTAATTCCGAAAAGAATCCGAAAGCTGCCGCTACTGAAAATGAGAAAGTTAATGAATCCCGTAAAAAGGACAGAAGGACAGCAGCAAACAAAAAAAATACTTCGGCACAGAATTCTTCCGCAACGGGAGAAATTAACGAAGCGGATTCCGATTCGAAGCATTCAATGAAGGGCGGAACGGACGGAACCGATACTGCTGTGTCCGATGAAGGAACAGCGCTCGGTGCTGAGAACGTGCCTGCTTCGGGAACGGGCGTCGGAAACCAGCGCTCCAGACGTCGTAAGCACAAACAGAATACTTCTAAAAATGGTTCGGATGAGGAAGTGAACAATTCTTCAGCTAAAGAAAGTGTTCAGCAGAGCGAATCTGTGAACTCTGATGATATGTCGTCACGTAAGCCCGGAATTCATGACGGGAAAAACGGTTTATCACAGAAAGGCAATGCTCATAATAATTCAGGGGCAAATGAACATTCCGTTACAGATGTAATGATGGGAAATGAGTCAGCTGCGGATTCAGGATCAGAAGCTTTACAGAATCCGGAGGTTCGTGACGGCAATGATGCTAAAGATGTGCATCAGACCAAAAAGGACAGATTCGGTAAGCACAGATTCGGCAGAAACAGACATTACGGCGACGGTCAGAATTCGGACAGCGGTTCGGATACATACGGAAATCGTAACAATGGCGATGTAAAGCAGGATGAGGCTGAAAATGTATCTGTTTCCGAGCACGGTGACGAAAACAGAACCTGCAAAAACGGCCGCGAGAATAAAAAGTCAGGGGACAGAAAATACCTTTATGATGTATTGTCTGATTATCTGTCTTCATCAACAATTGACATGTATGCGTCTTCGATAGACGAGGGTATCAGGCTCAGTTCCAACAAAAACAGTCTTCATGACTATTTCAGAAAAAAGTATGCTGCCGATGAGGCGGAGGCTCTGTTTAAAATTATCGGAGCTGATTTTGATGAGCTGAAGAAAAAATCCAGAACTTAATTAAACTTAACGGTATTTTTGACCGTCTGCTTTCTGCAATAACAGAAAGCAGACGGGTTTTTACTTTATAGGAAATTACAACCTATAAAGTAAAAAACGCTCCGCGAGGATGCGCACGCTTTTGCAGTGGTATTTTGTCGCTAACGCGACGCAAAAGCGGCGCAGCATGTCGCAGGCGACATGCTTTCTAGCTTTATAGGAAATTACGTCCTATAAAGTAAAAAACGCTCCGCGAGGATGCGCATGCTTTCGCAGCGGTATTTTGATGATGACGCGGCGTAAAGGCGGCGCAGCATGTCGCAAGGGACATGCTGCCTTAATTTATAGTAAATTGCATTCTTGACGAAGGTGTCTGAAGATTGTGAGAATAATATTATGTCAGCACAATCTATATCATATACTGGCAGCAATGAAAAATTGATACTTACAAAATGATTTTCAGGACAATATTGTGACTAAATATAAAATAACTAAATTCGAATACGAAATATAAATACAAAACAGAAAAGAATGAAAGACAATATTGAAAAATAGTGAAAAATATGATATAATACAACTGAAAATTGGGCGATAAATATTTAAAGTTGCAAAGTACTTTAAGAGGATGGTAAAGTGTATGAATACTGATAACAAATTGAAGATTTTGATTGTCGAAGATGCATATATAGATGCTACGATTCTGAAATCAGCTTTCAAGGGTGAATATCGTGTTTTATCGGCAAATAACGGTATGGAAGCATTATCCATTCTCGAAAGGAATCCCGATATCAGCATAGTTTTGACAGATTTGTTTATGCCTATTATGAACGGATTCGAACTTCTGAAGGAAGTAAAATCAAATCCTCTGCTTTGCAATATTCCGTTTGTGGTTGTCACATCAAGTGACGATGTGGATAATCAGATTAAGGCATTTGATTACGGGGCATATGATGTCCTGTTTAAGCCTCTGAATACTACTCTTGTTATTCACAGAGTTCACAATATCATGACCGCACTTGCCTCTAACGGCGTGAGTGTCGATACGGCTGAGATGTATAAGCAGCAGATTAGTCATGAGATTATTGATGAGATTTCAGGTGTTTATACAAAGAAAACATTTATTGAAGAGACAAAAAAGCTTCTCCATTCAAATCCTGACAAGAAGTATTATCTTTTAAGATTTGATGTGGACGGATTTAAGCTTCTCAATGATGTGTGCGGTCCGGATGAAGGCGACAGACTTCTTAACTGGATCGGTATCGAATGTTCTAATATGGCCGAGCCGGGAGTTGTCTACGGACGTTGGGAGGCCGATCATTTTGTGGTTTGTATGGACAAGGAGTGTTTTTCGCGTCAGCAGATTATTTCTCTTGTGTCCCGCGAGTTTGCATTTGACAACAGTCTGTTCAGCGTGTCTTTAAGACTTGGAATTTACATTATCGACAACATTGAAGAAGATATACGAACTATGGCGGACAGGGCGCTTGTTGCACTGCGTTCGATAAAAGGTAACTACAGCTTTCACCATGCTTTCTTCAGCGCATCCATGATGAACAGGCTGACACGTGAACAGGATATTGCTTCCAGATGTGAGAAGGCGCTCGACAGAAACGAGTTTGTGGTTTATTTACAGCCTCAGTACAATTATTCAACCGGTGAGCTTCACGGTGCCGAGGCGCTGGTCAGATGGTGCCAGGACGGAGACCTGATTTCACCCGGTGAGTTTATTCCTATATTTGAAAAGAACGGATTTATCACCAAACTTGATAAGTTTGTATGGAATAAAGTGTGTGAACTTCAGAGACAATGGCTTGATGAAGGAATTAACATTATGCCGATTTCCGTAAATGTATCAAGAGTGGATGTGGGCGGTAGTTACCTGCTTAATCACTTTGAGGAGCTTATCAGTTTTCATAATCTTCCGAAAAACTGTCTGAGACTTGAGATTACGGAATCGGCTTATATGAATGATCCAAGTAATCTGGTGAAGAATGTGAAGCAGCTTCAGGATGCGGGTTTCAGTGTCGAAATGGATGATTTCGGAAGCGGTTACTCTTCGCTGAATACATTAAAGGACGTTCCTGTAGACATGCTCAAGCTGGATATGAAATTTCTTGAGAAAACAGATGATGTTGATTTTGAACAGGGCGACAGGAGCGGCAGCATTTTGAGCTCGGTTGTCAGAATGTCGAACTGGCTGAAACTGCCGATAATTGCGGAGGGCGTTGAAACAAAGACTCAGGCTGATTATCTGAAGAGCATCGGCTGTGTATACATGCAGGGCTATTATTTTGACAGACCGATGCCTGTTAGTGAGTATGAGCTGATTTTAAAACGAAAGACCTATGAACATTTAGAAGAGAAGAAGCTCGAGGATAACCAGTCAAACGCTTCACAGTATCTTAATTCCGGAAGCCCCGCTACGCTGATGTTTAACTGTTTTGTCGGCGGTGCGGCAATTACGGAGTACAGTGACGGTTTCCTTGAAGCTATCAGGATTAACGACAGGTTCTATCAGACAATCGGGCGTGTCGGTGCTGATATTCTGCATAAGAGAATTAATCTTCTTGAGGCGTTTGATGAACCCTACAGAGTAAAGCTTATCGATGCGATTGATACCGCGATTTGCAGGAAGAATGATGCGGACTGCGAGGTTCCGCTTAAGAGTCTGAACAGTGACAATGAAATCTGGCTTAAAATTACCGTAAGAATGCTTGCATGCAATTCAGGAAAGTACCTTCTTTACTGCGCGGTGGATGATATAACGAATGTGATTTCTCTGGCGGAACAGAACAAGGAACTGGCGATGAAGATGTACAGCATCATCAATTCGGCTCCCTGCGGAATTATTGACTTTATGGTCGAGAGGGACTGCGTCGTTATGACTTATTTTAACGATTATGTTGCTGAGATGACCGGCTTTGACAGAGCGGATTTTGAGGAAAAGTTCGGCGGAGATCCGTTTGGAGGTATTCATCCCGACGATTGCAGAAGCTTTAAAAAGACCGCAATCGGGAAATTGAAGAATAATGAAGTGAATTTCAGAACCATGTTCCGGGTTATCTGCAGTGACGGTAATTATATAAAGATATGTTTTGATGCGGCTATCACGCATCATACCCACAAAGGAACTTTTGTTACCGCGGTTGTGTACGAGGTTGGAAGTCGTGACCAGGTAATGAACTGAAGCAGGTTTCCGCTCAGTCTCCCTGCTATTCGTACAGTTAAGCTTCCAGCTGCGAGGCAGCGCCAGACTGCGTAGCAGGTAGGACTGATGAATGCATTATGGACAGACTGTGAACAGGACTGATGAATGCATTTTGTTGAAAAATGTGTGCATTACATATAATAAACACACAATTAACACAGATGAGGCTTTAAAAAC
>JAZLIK010000054.1:0-4551 GCA_045617345.1 Lachnospiraceae bacterium
GGCTCACAGAACGACATGGCTACGATCCGACTTAATGTCTATGTGCTGGGAGAGTGGAATCTTGCAGGTCAGTTCGGTCGCGAATTCATTCCTTTCCAGGAAGTTGGCATAATCCGTGAAGGCTCCCAACTGGCATTGCCCCAGTTGATAGAGGACGCCGCAACCGAGGAAGTCCCTGCACTGGGCGTCTGCCGCGAAGGCATGGGAGTAGCCCGCAAGCAAGGTGAGACGGGGAGTGATGCTTTGCTCCGTGTAAAACCATGGCGTAGCGCTCATGCCCTCCTTATAATATAAGGCATTGCCCAGGCTGTAGTAACTGCCCCGACAAGTGTATGACACCTCTGTCAGCCCAAAGACTCCGTCATCTTTCGGACAGACGCGGAAGATGTTGTCCCGCCCGGTAAAGCGGTGGTAACCTTGGCCATTGTACAGCGATGCCTGAAGGACGAAAGACCCGTTTTCGTTTACGTCTTCGTCTTTGTTTTTGTTTTTGTCTTTGTTTTTGCTTTCTTTTTTGCTTGTCGGATACGAACGGCTGTGTCTTTACCTTTCCCGACAGTCTTGTAGCTTCAGACCATCCGCCATCAGTACTGTACAATAATTACACCGTCATCGGTATGACAGTTTAGGCTGCTTTCAATTGATTTTCTTTTTCCGCTGTCTATGCTGAAGGGCACGCTTATTTCAAGATTTTCAGCACACCCTCTAAACACTCCGGCCATGTCCTTTCCATTTTCGGTCATTTCTGAGTTTACAAGCTTCATATCTCTGTTCGAAATATTCACATACTTTAGTGATGAACAGCTGTAGAAAGCCGATTCACCTAGTTTATTTATATTTTCATGAAGCGTAAGCGATGTTATTTTACTGTTATAGGCGAAAGCACACTCATTAATGCTGCGGGCAGCTTTGTATATCACGATATCACCGTTAACACCCGGAGCGGCAATAATCTTCTTCCCGTTTTTAGACACCAGCATTCCGTTCTTGCTTTTAAAATATTTATTATTCTTGTCAACAATGAATTTAGTCAATTTGTTGCACTGCATAAACGGATTCTCAGCAATGGTTTTTACAGATGATGCAATTTCTATCTTTTTCAATGCCGAGCAACCGAAAAAACAGTTTTCACCTATAACTTTAACTCCTTTTTTAAGCGTAACCGTCTTTAACTTTTTACAGTTTTCGAAACAGCCTTCAGGCAGTTTTTTTACACTTCCCGCTATTGTAACCGATGTAATCCTGTTATTTGCCTCGAACGTAAACGGAGCAATCTCTTTTACCCCCTTGCCAATAACAATCTCTCCCTCAGCAAGCCAGCCGCTCAAAAGAACCGTCCCGTCAGCATTGTAAATACAGCCGTTTTCAATTTTAAGATGCTTATTAGCTTTTGGTTTAGTGATTTTCACAAGTGAAGAGCATCCCATAAAAGCAGCCGCTCCAATGCTTGAGCAATCCTCTCCCAGCTTAACGCTCTCCAGCTTTTCACACTGAGAAAAACAGCACCTTCCGATAGAATCAACCCAGTCACCCAATACAACTTCCGTCAGACCACATTCGGCAAATGCAATGTCTCCGAGCTTTCTGCAGCAGGAATCTTCAAAATTTACATATTTCAAGGATTTGCAATTCAAAAAAGCGGCATCTCCGATTGAATCACAATATATCGGAATCGTAAATTCTGTAAGCTTACCGCAGTCCATGAATGCACATTCACCTATACTTCCCGTCGAATCAGGAAGAGAAATACTCTCAATATCGGTTCCGGCAAATGCTTCGTCAGCCACTGCAGTAACCGGTATTTTTTCTTCACCCAACAAAAGTATATCAGGAACAATAATGTCACTTACATTCTTCATTTTTTTTGCAATTCCCGCAACAGCTGCTGTCTTCTCACTGTTTATTCCGTCCGAAATAATGTACCGCAGCGTACCGTCCGAATACATATTGTCATTTGTCTTCTTAACCTCAACGGACATTTTTCCCGTTAAATCCAACGATTCTTTTTGTGTTTTGATATTTTCTTCCGCAACTTTACCGTCCAAGTCTACATGATCATCCTGACTCGTTTCTATACCCTGCGATTTTTCTCCACCGTTTTCCTCATTTTTTTGACTGTCCGAATGCTCAGCATCCGTATCCGTTTTGTCATTCGATACAGACTCTGACTCCGGCTCCGAAATCTCCTTAGCTTCGGAAAAGAACCCCGGTATTACCAGAATAAAAGCAAGCATAACAGCAAGAACCGTTCTCAGTTTTTTACTCATTACTTCCTCCGTTTATTAATACTGTCACCAAAACAATCATCCAGCGACTTTTCATTATTATCCGATTGTTAACAATAACCGGATTAATTACTATCCATAGTCGGATAAGAACCTATTTTACACATTCTGTCGTATTGAACGTACATCTTCTGGACCTCATTTTCCAAAAGGTAATAATGTCTGATATACGGTATCAGAAGAATCAGAACCGCTCCCGTAAGAAGCAGCGTTCCCGCAGATGTAACTACAAGACACATAAAAAAAGAAAGGAATTCAAGCAATGCAAAAAGAACGGTAACAATCAGATGAATCAGCCTCTCGTGCTGAAAAAAGCTAATCTGAACCAGATGCTCAGCCTTTAGCTTACTGATGTCGTCATTTCTTTTTCCACTCTCAAATTCCGATAATATCAAATCAATCCAATTTCGGTATGCCAGAATTCTTTTTCTCATATTCACCTGTAAGCGAATACTATTCCCTAAACACTATCTCCTTTGTCTCAGCATTCATGCTCTCAACAATGGCCAGTGATTCAAGCTGTATTCCCCTTTCTCTGATTTTAGCTCCGCCCTTTTGGAAGCCCTTCTCAATAACTATGCCAATACCTTCAAGAGTTGCTCCCGCACCGTTTACCAGTTCAACAAGTCCGTTCAGTGCACATCCGTTTGCCAAAAAATCATCAACAATCAAAATATGGTCGTCGGCATTAAGATACTTCTTTGATACGATAACATCATATACCTTGTTGTGTGTAAAAGACTGTATTTTTGTACTGTACACTTCTCCTTCAAGATTAATACTCTGAGTCTTCTTGGCGAACACAACAGGAGCATCAAAAAACTGTGCAGTAATAGAAGCAATTGCAATACCGGAAGCTTCAATGGTAAGAATCTTGTTTATCGGCTTATTGGCAAATCTGCGTTTGAATTCCTTGCCGATTTCATTCATCAGCTTTATATCAATCTGATGATTAATAAAACTGTCAACTTTAAGTACATTCCCTTCCTTAACAATTCCATCCTTTTTGATTCTGTCCTTTAATAACTGCATGACCTTATTCTCCTGAATAATCGTTCATAATTCTGATGTCAATGATATTGGCTTGTCTCCGATGTTTCGCGCGGTCTTCTCAAACATAGAATCACGTCCGTAAGCCTGAAAGCCGACTTTCAAATTACGTTCATTATTATCCGGCTGTGAACATTCCCTGTCTGCTCATTACTATTCACAGTCTGTCCAAAACGCATTCATAAACCCTGCCTGCTCATATAAAAGCGCCACAGCGTAACTCAACACTAGCCAAATGATATTTGCAATCCGCGTCGCTACTTTCTCATATAAAAGCGGCACTGCGTAACTCAACACTAGCCAAATGATATTTGCAATCCGCGTCGCTACTTGCTCATATAAAAGCGGCACTGCGTGCCTTACGAGATACGTGACTCGAACCCCACACCTCGCCCAAGAGCACCCACCGACAAAAGGCAGTGGGGGGTCTTAGTCTTTTATAAATTATAACACCTGTCATCAAAAAAGTCAAAAATTATATGATTTGCTATCTTTTTTTCTGACAAACAGCATTCCTAATATCAGACCTCCTATACATCCACCTATATGTCCGCCCACACTGACATCTCCTCCCGTAAAGGTTCCTGCCAAATTAATAATCAGCATCAGCGCCACCTGCTGTATCATAGAAAAATCCTTTGTTAACAGCATATAAACAAAAAGTGCTGCCATTATACCAAATATGGCTCCTGAAGCTCCGGCGGTGTAAACACCGAAATCCTCCGTCAGGTACATCACCATCGCACTTCCACAAAGTCCCGAAGCAATATATACAATAGCAAATCTGACGTGCCCGATAAGTCTCTCAAGTATTCGACCCACTCCGAACAGTGCAATCATATTAAACAGCAGATGTTCAAGTCCAAAATGAACAAACATAGAAGTCACAACTCTGAAGTATTCTCCTCCGCTCACAGCCTCGGTCAAAATCGCCCAATCATACTCAAGACCGTCCCTGAACAGTCCGTAAACCGCTACACCAATGTTTAAAAGCATCAGTATAAGAGTTACAACAATATCGGGCCAGTCTCTCAAATGATATTCGTATGGATTTACAGGCTTAACTCTGTACTCTCCTGTTTCATATTTTTTTCTCATTCGTTCTACCGTATTTCAAAATAATGTATCTGACTATTGTAAGTACTATTAGTGTTGTTACCTTTTTGATGTTACTTTTAGTGTTTTTACTTTTTTACTTTTTTACTTTTTTACTTTT
>JAZLIK010000055.1:0-9891 GCA_045617345.1 Lachnospiraceae bacterium
AGCCCGAGGTCCGATAACCAGCCGCCGAACGGTAGCCCTTGCGGGGTTCTCAGATGAGTGCTATACTATGTGGCCCCGACGGCTCAGGAAAGTGCAATCTGTTCTTGAGTTTCTCGCCGGCGGTCATTTGCCGACAGCATCCATCTGAGGTCCACGCAAGGGCGGCGTACGGAGTCAATAACTTTACTGATGGGCAAGATTCAGCGCTTACTTACCCACCCAAGCTACAGAAGCGCCGATTTTTCTGCGTTTAGGCGTTTTCATCTCGGCACTTGAAGAACCGAGGATTCCCGCTTGTTATCCTAAATTATGACCGTAAATCCAAAGATCCTACCTATTTACATCATTTGATATTCTTCACAGGGAAAATAAAATATGCGGATATCCTGTTACCTGTTCACATAAATTTCAATTGCTTTTGCCACAAAAGCGGCACATCCTTTACCGCCTGCCACATCAATGTTTGCGGTCATTTCTCCGCCCGAGACATACATTTTTCCCAAACCGGCCAGAATTTTGTTACTACAGTCGTAGTAACATTCCGTAATGTAATCCTGAAGCTTTTTTACCTGAATCTGAACCTTCTCACTGCCGGGGTCCCGGTCCTTCATATCTCCAAATTCATCAAAAATACTCATCAGGCCTTCCGCATTGCGTCTTTGATCAACCTCGGTATATTTTTCCGATTTTTTCTCATATTCCTTATATGCATCGGTCTTCCCCCAGGTTTCTTTAGCCAGCTTCTGATAAGCTTCTATCTCACTCCTGTCAAATTCCTTAAAGCTCATTTGCTTTTCTCCTTTCGTTCTCAGCTTCTTCGCATATTCAATCAGTCCGTTCAGGTGGTCTCTTTTCAGGGTGAGGATCCTTATCTGATCCCCCAGTGCCCTGTCCTGGTCAAAATTTGGGCTGTCAATTATGCGCTTAATGTCTTTCAAAGGAAACTCCAGCTCGCGAAAAAGCATAATAGTCTGCAGCCTTTCCAGTGCTGTATCGTCATACATTCTGTATCCCGCATCCGTCGATGCCGACGGCTTCAGCAGACCGATTTCGTCATAATAATGAAGTGTGCGTATACTCACACCCGTCAGTTTGCTGACTTCATGAACCGTTCTCATTTGCTCTTTCACAGTCAAAACCTCCCTTTCAAGCAAAAACTATAGACTATGACGTAGCGTTAGAGTCAAGCATTTTTTCTGTTACCGTAACAGGAACATTCCCATGCGGATTTTTAGAGCAGAATATGCGACGGTGCTGCTTCTTCAACAGTCACCGCCGCATATTGATTCAAATGTTATTTTCTGTTGTTGTCAATTATCTGCATGCTAACTGAATTTTTACCGTCTTTCTTAATGGAATACATAGCTTTATCAGCAGCATCGTGAAGCTGTTCATATGTGAAATCATCCGCAATGCAGTACGCACATCCAACGCTGCCCGTTACATTTATGCTGGTTTTCTCATTGGAATATTCCATTCTCATTTCAGCACAGACTTTGTTAATTCTTTTTTCCAGAATGTCCCTTGAAATACTTGGAATAAACACTGCATATTCATCACCGCCAAGACGTGCCACAATTTCATCCTTTCTGAAACACAGCCTCAGCTTCTCAGCCACCTCGCGGAGCACCTCGTCACCCTTTGCATGACCGAATTCATCATTAACCTGTTTAAAGTTATCCATATCCAGGAAAATAAATGCGCTGCGTACAGAGCCGGATTCATCAAGATGCTTTTTTACACTTTCCATGAATGCCGACTTGTTCATCAGTCCCGTCAGTCCGTCAAGCGTTGCTCTGGCTATTGCATCATCCTTTTCCTTCTTGGCCTTTATTGCATCGGTAACATTCTTCACACCGATAACAACTATACTCGGATCCTCCCGGTTGAGTGAGAAACTCATGCTGTAATGAAGATTCTCACCATTATAAACTATGTAAAAATAAAAAGAATATCCGTTCTTGGTTCTCAACAGTTCGGTAACCATATCTCTGTTTGTCTTTTTCAAGAACTCATCAAACTCATCCGTAGGTATCATGGCGCGCAGAACCGCATCAAATTCAGGTCCGTCAAAAACGGTTTTGTTCTCGTCCATGAAGCTCTTCATAACCCCGCCTACCCTGTATACAGAGATATTATTTTTATTCTGATTCACAAGACACACAAGATCAAATTCACCGGCCAGACTGTTGATAATCGAAAAATGATACTTCAGCTCTTCCGTGTGAATAACCTGCATTTTCAGCTGTTCATCATTAATAATGAGCTCCTGCTGTTCCTGCGAAAGAGTGAATACAAATATAGAAAGGCTTGAAAGCATAAAGCCTACGGAATACATGGGCATTTCCGGGAACAGGTACTGCAATCCGCCCGTCACAATAGGTATCATTGAGAAGAATAACGCATTAACCGTATGCTTGTCATACGAATCACTGTTGTGTTTCTTCATGTTTTCGCGCAATGCGGTAAACAGCATAATCAGGTAATTCACCAACTGCAGAATAAACAGTACCTGACGTAAATCACCTGTACGATATATTCCTTCATCATCAAAATAAAAAACATCCGGTGAAACAAAATTGTACGTTAATATTCCGAGCTGAACCATAAACAGAACAAGTCCCGCAATTATTCCCGGATATCTTCCGTTTTTTTCACGATAAAAGTAATTTAACGTATAAAGCAGCCAGCAAAATGCCGAAAGCGCCGACATGAAATGAAAACCGTATGATGTAAAGTAGCTGAAAAACTCACTTGCAACCAGTCCGGATGCAAACACACCCCACAGAATATCATCGACACAGAACACAAGATTTACCGCAAGAAGCCCGGCAAAAAGCTTCTTGGTACTGTTCTTGTTATTCATATATGCGGTTCTGTTCAATAATATGGCCACCACAGTAAAACATACAAATGCCATTTCAGCATACAAAATGTTTACCATTTTTCAACACTATCCTCTCATCCAAATATGATTAATCACAGATTTCAACAATTCCATATTTATCGGTTTGGTAATAAAATCATCCATGCCGGCATCAAAGCACCGCCTGATATTGCTGCTTGCATCGGTCGCCGTAACGGCTACTATAGGTATCTGTGCCAATGATTTATCAAAAAGCTTTCTGATGGTTTCGGTCGTCTCAAAACCATCCATAACCGGCATTTCTATATCCATAAACACTGCCGAATAATACTTTTTTTCGGACTTGCACAGCATATCAACCGCTATTTGTCCGTTTTGAGCTATATCGGCTTCTATTCCTATTTCTGCCAGCATTTTTTTCATAACTTCGAGATTCAGTCGGTCATCATCGGCAATAAGAACACGACGGGGTACGTCCCCGTTTTTCTTCATTTTTTTATAATCCTGTGTATTGCCGCTGTCCTTTTGCCTGAAATCAACGATAAACCGGAATACCGATCCGATTTCCTTCACACTTTCCGCTTCTATTCTTCCACCCATCATATCAGCCAGCCTTTTGGCTATCGACAGGCCGAGTCCCGTACCCTCTACTCCGCTCTCTGTAGATGATTTTTCCTTTGCAAACGGTTCAAAAATATACGAAAGCATGTCGGATGAAATACCGACCCCCGAATCCTTGACCGAAAAGCAGAACCTTCTGATTCCTTCCTTTCCGCTATCCTGCTGCTCCACACTGAATGTCACAGAACCGCCTTCTTCGGTGAAATTCACGGCATTCGTAAGAAGGTTCAGCAATATCTGGTTTACCCTGTTGATATCACAGATTACTTCCTCGCTGACAACATCCTTTACAATGTAGCTGAATTTTATATTCTTTTTGAACGCAGCCTGCTGAATCATTGCCACAATGTCTTTTCCGAGGCTCATGGAATCAACACTGCTTTCATTCAGCTCTATCCCTCCGGATTCAAGATTGGACATTTCCAGCACATCGTTCAGTATATGAAGCAGACTTTCACTCGAAGCCTGTATTTTTTCAATGCAGTCCTTTATTTTTGGTGAAATATTTGAATTCAGCATTGCTATCTGTGCAAATCCGATAATAGCATTCATCGGAGTCCTGATATCATGGCTCAGATTGAACAGGAATTTACGTTTTGCCTCAACAGCAGCATTTGCATCAAGCAGCGCCTTCTTCATGCTTTCCTGACGTTCCATCTGTTCCTTGATTTTAACATCGGCATTGTTGAATACAACCAGTACCTTGTTTGACATATCATAGGAATCATGTTTTAAAACATGTACCTCAAAATACTCCGGCTCGCCAAAAACAATGTCCCGGTAAATCGCCACCGCCCCGGCCTCATTGTTGCTTATCCTCTTCAGATTGTCAATGCTGAGTACGCTCAGAAGCGCTCCCCTGTCTTCAGGATGTACGAAGTGTTCTATCCAGTCCTTTGTATTTTCCCAATAGCTCTCGCCCTTCGGAGTGAAATTCACCGATGCCATAACACTCCGTTCATTCATTTTCAGTATTTCATATCTGTCGTTGTCAAGGTCAACATTATATACCGATACAAACTGTTTTGTAAACGCATTTATTATCTCGTAGTTGTTTTTATCTTCTCTGGAAAGCTGTCCTATTTTTCTTTCTTTTTCATAATCCTCTGTATTATCCGATACAAGAAAGACCGCAATCACATTATCTTTCAGATCTTTTTTCAAGAGAATTCTGATATTGTAGCACTTTTCTGCGCCTTCCTCATTCCGAAAAATGAAGCTGTTTTGAACCGAGCTTGTTCCTCCGTAAAACATGGCAAGCAGATAATTTCGGCTCAGCTGCTGCTTAAATTCATAAGCCTGACTGCTGTCTGAAAGCTTGAGACTTATTTTACCGATAAATTCATCATACTCCCCATCGGATACGCTCATGTCATTCGTATCCATTCCTTCTCTTACCTGTCTGTATACATTATCGTTCAGGTCACATAAAAAGCACTTTTGATATATTGACTGTACCGCCGACAGAAACACAGAGCGGGAAAACTCAATTTTCTGCGTCATTTGTTCTTTTTCAATCTGTTCCCGCATATCGACATTTCGATCGATAAAGCAGGCATAGATAAACCTGTCCGTATCGGGAAGCGCCTGAATTATCATCAATTCGCGATATTTCTCATTGCCGCCGTGAATCGATCTGTACATTGTTGAAAACTTGGGACTGTTATGAAGCCTGTTTCTGATCTCATCTACACTCAGACGATTTATCATTTCGTCTCTGTCACCGGGGTGAACATCCTCATTAACCCATGTATTGAAAAGGCCGGAAATTTTCCCGGTGTTTCCGTATTTTTCATCAAGCCATTTGTCCCTGTATATGACAGTCGCCATATCTTCATCAAGGTCGATGTGATACAGTGCCAGAAACAGTTTCGGAATAAGCATGGCATCCGTATTCAGTCCGCTGTTTATCTCATCGATTGTCATCTGCGAACCTTCTTCGGTGGATTTCAGACGTATCTTCCCCTTGCCCGGTATTGAAAAGCACTGATCGTAATCTGCCCCTACCGCAGCCGCGATTTGAGTCATTTCATCCATACTAACCGTTCCGCGCTTGATTTTCTGTGTCAGATTTTGAGAAGACTGTCCTATCCTTCTCGCCAGTTCCGCAACCGTAATACCGTTTTTCCTGCACAAAAGCTTGATCATATCTGATATTTCCATAATGTATGCCTCCGATTTTCTTCTCATTGGTCTATCAACTGTACAGTGTACATTATAAACTATCAGATTACATTATTCAATAGAAATATCCCTTATGGTTGATATAATCAGTAATAATTGTCTTTATTCACCGTCCGTCAAAAACATTCATAAACCGGAGGTGCTCATAAACCCATGTATTGCAAAATACACTTATTTATTTCATCAAACACGACAGCATCATCATTTGCAAACACTTTGTCATCAGATACCATATATGAAGTCTTGTCCAGAAAAGTTGCCGTAAGCGAGGCTGTCGGCGCGTCAAGTACTTCCAGTTCAGACTTTGGCAGTGTTTGCCAGTCTTTCATATTATATTTTGTCAAAATATCCTCGATTACAAGCGCACAGTTTCTGTGTACCTTCTTCCTGATATGTTTTTCCGGTGCCCCGTTGCCTTCTTTTCTTTTTAACTCAGCAGTTACTTTACTGCTTTTGTATCTGTCAGCTTCGAGAGTCAGTATATAATATCCGCCTTCCATGCCTCCCGCAACACTGTACTCCAGCGTTTCAAGCTTTATCTCTTCCTTCTGACGTTTTTCATCAGCCGCATATTCGGGACTGATAATAACCACAGGCTTCGAATATCTGTAAGCAAGCTTCCAGAGCATAACACCAAACCAGATTGACAATGCATCAAATATCAGATTCAGATATCCCAGATAATTCAAATAGAAATAAGTTTCGAGTCCCATCAGGGCAAGACAGAGAACCGAAAGCAGCATCACTATTTTTGTAACCTTTACAATTTTCTTTTTGCAAAGCACCGTCACAAAGCTTACAAGTCCGCTTCCGAGCGTAACCATTGCTATCCAATACACAATATCAGTTGCAATTTTCATTCAGACACCTCCGACCATTTCCGTAAGCAGCCGGTCAAAGCCGGCATTATCGAATATTAACGATTCGACAGACAATATATTAGCACTTTTCATAAGAATTTATCAAGTTTATTTTGTAATACGTGATATTATTGTTACTATTCATGTTACAATTTACCGTCCGGCTATAAGTATTCATAAAGCTCGCCGCTATTCACGTTGCTGCTTACCGTCCGGCCAAAAGTATTCATTAAGCTCGCCGCTAAATCTGTGGCTCCTTCGTTTCCATGCGGAAACCTCTTGCATTTTTAAAGAGACACTGATTTTCATATATCAATTGCATTATTTTCAGATTTTTGTACCAATTAACTAATTTTCGATAATTTCACTTTATGATTTTGAATATTTATCCTTGATTTTTTATTAAATTAGTGATAAAATAACATCATGGCAGAAAGAAATATAACACTTTATTGCCGGAGAAAATAAATATTGAGGGGGTATTATTTATGAACGGACCCAAAAAAGGAATCAAACTGAACCTTCTGCTGCTGCTTTTTTCATTGGTTCCACTGATTATCTCCATCGTTGTAATGGGAATCTTCTCCTATTCCAAGCTTGTCAGCAATCTTGAGAAGAACACAACTGAGGAGTTACAGGTTGCAGCTGAGGGCTTAAAGGAGTACTACGAAAACGAACTCGTAGCCAAAGGCACAATCGAGTATGATACCGCATACGTTGACAGTCTTGCCGCCAAAAATGTAAATCTCACACTTTTTATCGACAATGTCAGATTTGTTACATCAATTAAAGACGGAAACGGCAAACGAATCGAAGGTACCACCGCTGCCGACAATATTTGGGCAGAAGCAAAGAAGGGCAATGATTATTATGCCGATGATGTAGTAATTCAGGAAAAAGATTATTATGTATACTACACTCCTCTGTATGATAAAAACACAAAGTCTCTTTACGGTATGGCTTTTGCAGGCAAGACCTGCGATGATGTAAGTTCCGCTTCCGGAGAAATTCTTCTCTACATCATTATTTCAGGAGTTGTCCTTCTGCTTGTAATCTTCGTAATAGTTCTTCTGGTTGCCAAGAAGGTTACCAGTCCTCTTGAGGCAGTTGCCACCGGTGTTACCGATGTTGCAGACGGTAATATCTCAAACAAGCTCAGTGCCAAGAGTAATGTCGTTGAATCCAAGCAGCTGATTAATTCAACCTACAAACTTCAGTCCAACCTGAAGAATATTATCGGAACCACAAAGGATGTTTCGAACGGTCTTTCAGACAAAGCTACAAAGCTCCTCTCCGCTGCCGAGTACAGTAACGGTGAGGTTGCACAGATTGCTCATACAATGGACGATCTCGCAAAGGGTGCTACCGCAATGGCTGACAATGTTCAGAACATTAACACTCAGGTAATTCACATGAGTGATGCCATCGGTGATATTTCATCAAATGTTGACAATCTGGCTGATTCTTCAAAGAACATCAAGGAAGCCAATGCAAATGCCGTCGAGTACATGGACAAGGTTTCAGAGTCTTCAAAGCGTTCGGTTGCATCTGTACAGAGCATCTCAAAGCAGATTGAGTCCACAAACGATGCCATTGCCAGAATCAATGAAGCTGTTGCAGCCATCACAAATATCGCTTCACAGACAAATCTCCTCGCACTCAATGCCTCAATTGAAGCAGCCCGTGCAGGTGATGCAGGTCGAGGATTCGCAGTTGTTGCTTCTGAAATTTCTACTCTGTCGAATCAGTCAAATGATTCAGCCAACGACATTAAGCTCATCGTTGATGAAATCGTTGAGCAGTCTGCTGAATCGGTTAAGCTTTCAATCACGGTTGCGGACATCATTTCCGAAGAGCAGGAATTCATTCGTGAAACACAGGATAAGTTCTCAGCACTTAATGATGAAATTGCAAACTCACTTGTTCAGATTGATGCTATCACAAGCAAGACAGAATCTCTCGATAAGATGCGTCAGATTATAGTTTCTTCTATATCGGATCTGAGTGCTATTTCCGAAGAGAACGCAGCATCCAATCAGGAAGTTACTTCGGCTATCGACAATATCGCAGAATCTGTCAGCCAGATTAAGGGTCACAGTTCAGAGGTTGATCAGATGGCTAAGCAGCTCAGTTCAAAGGTCAGCTACTTCAAATAAACATTTCCTCTCCTTTAATACAGAAACCCCCGGCGGGTAATACCGTCGGGGTTTTCTTTGTCATTCGGCGTCTGCTTCACAGACACACCTGAAATAAATTTTTACGCTTAATCCCGGGTTAACGTTTTCAATTTCAATTCTGCCTTTCTGCTTTTCCACCGAATACTTCACAGTAAAGAGACCCAGATCCGAACCCGGTTTGTCACATTTGTTATGCCCTCTGTAGAACTTATCAAAAATAAACGGCATATCCTCATCGGGGTCTGCTGCTTTTCCCGCTACTCTGTTTCTTTCTTTATCTGTTGCTTTTTCTGTCACTCTGTCAGTGAAATTTACTGTTTCCTCATATTCCGATACAGTCACGTCAATATCGGAGCCCGCGTATTTTTCGGAATTATTCACGAGGTTTTCAATTATCTGCGAAGTCCTGTTGCAGTCAGCATATATTCTGTCCTGCAGTCTCAGTTTTATTCTTTTGCTGTCAGGAGCTATATCATGTATTGTTTTTTCTTACCACATCGATTAAATCGTCCGTCGGCTGGCATTGAACCATATCCGAGCCCTTTACTTTCTTATTCAGATAACCGGCCACACAGATATTCTCTCTCAAGGACAGATTGCCCACAAGATGCATAGCATGAAAAACAAAGTCAAGGTCTCTGTGCCGCAGGACGGCAAGTTCCTTTTCCGTCATTTTTGTAATGTCCTTGCCATCATAAATGACCTCACCGGCGGTTGCCCTGTCCATTCCGCTCAGCGCATAAAGAAGCCTTGATTTACCGGAGCCCGAAGCTCCCATTATTACCGTAAAATCACCTTCACAGATGTCAAGGTTCACATTGCTCAGCACATGAACCTGCGTTCCGTTATGAGCCCAACTTTTTGAAACATTTTTTGCAGATAAAATCGTCTTTTTCATATTTTCCTTTCCATGCCTTTCCATGCGCTCCGGGCCACATTCAAAACTCGCAACCGCTTCGCATGTTGCTCGTTAAAAACAGTTAAGTTACCGTTTTTCACTCACGGATATCAACCATTATCTGCAATATATCATAAATTTCATCGTTACTATTCACAGTCTGTCCAAAACGCATTCATAAGCCCTGCCTGCTGCGCAGTCAGTCGCTGCTTCGCAGCTTATGGCTTATTTCATGTGTTTTGTCCAGCCTCCATAGTCAGATAATAATATCCGCAAGCCAGAGAG
>JAZLIK010000056.1:0-9065 GCA_045617345.1 Lachnospiraceae bacterium
ATCCGACTATGGAGGCTGGACAAAACTTATGAATAAGCCTTAAGCTGCGTAGCAGCGACTGACTGCGCAGCAGGCAGGGCTTATGAATAGGTTTTGGACAGACTGTGAATAGTAACAATTCACAATCATATTAATACTATAAATATAGGTGTTTTACGCCGGAAAGGAAAAGTTTGAATAAAAGGAAAATCGGCAGCGATATAGAGCAAAAGGCAGTAAATTACCTGTCTTCAAACGGTTATAATATCAAAGCCCGCAACTATTTTACCAAATACGGCGAAATAGATATTGTGGCCGAGAATGAAAATTATCTGTGTTTTATTGAAGTCAAGTACAGAAGAAATAAAAGTGACGGATACCCCGAAGAAGCAGTAGACTATCGTAAAATACAGAAAATTTCCCGTGCTGCTCAGGTCTATCTGACTGCACACGGATATGACGAATATTATCCATGCAGATTCGATATAGTTTCGGTACTCGACAGCGAGTACAAAATACTAAAAAACGCCTTTGATGCTGATATTTCTTTTACTTAAATCGAGAAGACTATGACTGAAATTTTGAACAAAAATACAATTCTTGTCAAAAACAAAACACCGTTTATTAAATTTAAACCTTTTGAAACAACGCCATTTTGCGTAGCCGGATTTTCCACAAGAATAGGCGGAGTGAGCACCGGCTGTTATGAATCCATGAATTTGAGCTTTGGAAGAGGCGATGACAGAGAAAATGTCATGGAAAACTTTAAACTGATGGGGGCTTCTGCAGGTTTTGAAGTAGAAAGCGTCTGTCTTCCAAACCAGTGTCACTCGAACTCAGTTAGAATTGTAACCGCAAATAATAAAGGTAGCGGTATACTTACTCCTAAAATTACAGAGGAAGCGGATGCTCAGATTACCGATGTTCCCGGAGTCACACTTATCTGTTACGGAGCAGACTGTGTTCCGATATATCTTTGTGATACGCTTCACCGGGCAATAGGTCTGGTACATGCCGGCTGGAAAGGCACATTAAATAATATTGTCGGTTCAACACTTTCCAGGATGAATCATTTATATAATACATTTCCCAGAGATATAATTGCAGTAATAGGTCCTTCCATCTGTTTTGACTGTTATGAAGTCGGTAGTGATGTAGCAGAGCCTTTTCTAATGATTTACTCAGATAAGCTGAAAAGCATTGAAAGCGTTATACCGTCATTTAATATCGGGCAAATCATTAAGCCTCTAAGTGAAGACAAATATCTGCTGAATCTTTGGAATGCCAATATGATAAATCTGATTCAGGCAGGCGTTCCCCGTGTAAGCATATCTATATCAGGATACTGCACAAAATGTCACAGCAATATGCTATTTTCTCATCGCGCACACGGCAATGAACGTGGTTCAAACGCTGCATTCATGTATATAAAACAGCGGACACAGAAGCTGATCATCTGACACAGACTTTGAAAATAACTTAATATGATACATCATGATATTTCATGATACTCATATAAATAGTCAATAGCCCGCGACTAAAGTCGCGGGCTTGTGGGAAACCGCAGCCCGTTGTTGACTAGCCTGAGCCCCGAAAACCGGGGCTACGTTAGAAAGTTCATGGCACCCGTGAGTGTAATACCAAGCTTATGGCTCTGCCGTCTGTGGTTAAACAGTCCCGATGGGTAGGGACAGTGCTGCAGGCATGACAAACCTTTCTAACATTGGCGATGGTATCATTACAGAGGGTATACCTCTGAATTATGTGATTTGGTTCACAGAAAGGAGATTGGCGCTCCTTTCATGACTGAAGTCATGAGTCTCCGCGCCATAAAAATTAATGAAAACCATGTCAGAATGAGAATTATGGTTATCATCACCACATAGCCAATTGAAATAATCAATCAGGCAAACAAATAATTAATCAAATAAAACAAATAGCCAAATAAACAAATACGCAAATATTTAAGTAAACAAATTAATATAATTTTTATAGAAAGACAGGCACGATGGAAATAAACAACGAACATACAATTTTATCGGTTTTGCCGGGATCGATTGCCGAGGAAATAGGAATAGAGCCCGGAGATAAGCTTGTACGGATAAACGGAAAACAGATAGAGGATGTCTTTGATTACAGATATCTGATTAACGATGAAGAAATCACAATAGAAATCAGAAGCGTCAGAAACGGTAAAATCGAAAAATGCGAAATTGAAAAAGAATACGATGAAGATCTTGGAATAGTTTTTGACAGTGACCTTATGGACAATTACAGAAGCTGTCACAACAAATGCATATTCTGCTTTATCGATCAGATGCCGAAAGGCATGAGAGATACGCTATACTTTAAGGATGACGATTCAAGACTTTCATTTCTTCAGGGAAACTACATTACGCTGACCAACATGAGCACTCAGGATGTAGAACGAATATGCAGTTATAAGCTTTCACCGATAAATATCTCAATACATACGACAAATCCTGAATTGAGATGCAAAATGCTCCATAACCGGTTTGCAGGTGATGCCCTGAAACACATAGACAAGTTCGTGAAAGCCGGCATAGAGATAAACGGTCAGATAGTCCTTTGCAAAGGCTGGAATGATGGGAAAGAGCTTGAAAGAACACTGAATGATATCGAAAAATATATCCCAGCTCTGAAAAGCATTTCGGTTGTACCCGTAGGAATTACAAAATACAGGGAAGGACTGGAAAAACTTATTCCCTTCAATGAATCAGATTCCGTAGAAGTGCTGAAGCTTATTCATGAAAAACAGAAATACTTTCTTGAAAAATACGGCACCAGAATAGTATATGCTTCTGATGAATGGTATCTAAAGGCAAATTATGAGATTCCTTCCGGTGAAATATACGAGGATTTCCCCCAAATAGAAAACGGTGTAGGAATGCTCAGGTCGCTTATCGATGAAGTTGAAGATGAGCTTGCATATATAGCTGAGACAAATGAAAAGTTAAAAATTCTCAACAAAGATTTTCATGTAGTTACCGGTAAAGCCGCTTACAGTGTGATTAAAATGCTTTGCGATAAAATTGCCGGAATCTTTGGTCTGAATATTAATGTACACTGCATAAAGAACAGTTTTTTCGGTGAAGAAATCACTGTATCCGGTCTTCTTACCGGTCATGACATCGTAGAACAGCTGAAAGCAAAAAATATAGACAGTCAAAAAAACACCTGTATAATGCTTCCCGCAAATGTACTCCGAACCGGTGACGATGTCTTTTTGGACGATATGTCGCTCGATGAATTTGAAAATGCTTTACAAACAGAGATACGTATAGTAAAATCAAGTGGTGTTTCATTTGTAAAGTGCTTTACAACGGATTATGATAAAGATTCCTATACAAATGAATATAATAAATACGAAACAGACTGATGCGGTTAAATCAGTCTGATACTGTTTGAACAGACTAAAATATATAATCAGACTGATATAATTAAATACTGTTCAAACAGACATAACCTGTTCAATGCAGACAGAATCTGTTCAAAACAGACAGAAACTGTTCAATCAGTCTATTAATGTCAGTAAAGACGAATATTTAAAATCAGACTGATATAATTAAATACTGTTCAAACAGACAGATGCTGTTCACATGGACAGAAACAGTTAAAACAGACGAATACTGTAAAAACAGATATAATTTAAGTAACAAAAAAGGCTGGTGATTTAATGAGTAAACCTATAGTTGCTGTAGTCGGACGTCCCAATGTCGGAAAATCCACATTCTTTAATGCAATGGCCGGTGAACAGATAGCCATTGTAAAGGATTATCCCGGAGTTACCAGAGACAGAATATATGCTGATACAAGCTGGTTAAACTACAATTTCACCCTTGTCGATACCGGAGGAATCGAACCGAATACAAACGATATACTTCTGAAGCAGATGCGTGAACAGGCTGAAATAGCCATAGACACAGCAGATGTCATCATCTTTATGGTGGATGTCAGACAGGGCGTTGTTGATTCGGATTATCAGGTGGCAGATATGCTTCGCCGTTCCAAAAAGCCAATTGTGCTTGCGGTAAACAAGGTTGAGGATTTTAAAAATCTTGAGGCAGATGTATATGAGTTTTACAATCTCGGTATCGGAGAGCCCATCCCTATTTCGTCATCCGGTAAAATGGGCTTCGGCGAACTGTTGGATGAGGTAGTAAATCATTTTTCTCCTGAAGATGCAATAGTTGAGGAAGAAGAAATCCCCCGAATAGCTGTTGTAGGCCGTCCGAATGCCGGAAAATCATCACTGATTAATAAAATTGCAGGCACCGACAGATGCATAGTATCCGATATTGCCGGAACTACAAGAGATGCCATCGATACTAAAGTAACAATCAATGATAAAGATTACATCTTTGTTGATACCGCAGGTCTCAGAAGAAAAGCGAGAATCAAGGAAGACCTTGAAAGATATTCGATCATCAGAACAGTAGCTGCAGTTGAAAAGTCAGATGTTGTAATACTGCTGATTGATGCGGTGGAAGGCATTACGGAGCAGGATGCAAAGATTATCGGTATTGCACATGAACGCGGACGCGGAATTATCATTGCAGTAAACAAATGGGATGCCATCGAAAAGAATGACAAGACCATGTACAAATACCGAGACGAGATAGTTCAGACACTTTCCTTCGTACCGTATGCTGAGATTCTGTTCATATCAGCACTTACGGGGCTCAGAGTCAACAAAATGTTTGAATCCATCGATGTGGTTCTGCAGAACCAGAATATGCGCGTCAAGACAGGTGTTCTGAACGAAATCATGTCGGAAGCCACAGCGGTTCAGCAGCCGCCCACCGATAAAGGTAAACGGCTGAAGCTCTACTACATTACCCAGGTAAGTGTAAAGCCTCCCACATTCGTTATTTTCTGTAATGATAAAGAACTTTTCCATTTTTCATATCAGAGATATATTGAAAACAAAATCAGAGAAGCCTTCGGATTCTCAGGTACATCCATAAGGTTCCTGATCAGAGAACGAAAAGAAAAGGAGCAGTAGCATATCATGGCATTACGAATTGTAATTTGTCTTTTGATGGGTTATTTGTTTGGCAGCTTTTCAACATCATACATTATCGGAAAACTGAACAAAGTAGATATCAGAAACTACGGAAGCGGAAACGCAGGTACTACAAATGCTTTCAGAACACTCGGTAAAAAGGCCGGTATAATGACATTTATCGGAGATTTTTTAAAGGTTATTATTGCAATTTTGCTTGTACGGCTTGTGATTTTCAGAGGTACCGATTATATCAGGCTTCTGGAGCTGATTACAGGTTTTGGCTGCGTAATCGGGCACAACTTTCCTGTATGGCTCGGCTTTCACGGCGGAAAGGGAATAGCCGTCACATCAGGAGCTTTCCTGATTATCGACCCGCTGATTATACCTGTAGGCGTTCCGATATTTGCAATTATTGTACTGACAACAAAATATGTTTCACTCGGTTCACTTGTTATTGCAACGATATTTCCTGTGTGGGTTGCTTTACGTTTCCCGAATGATTCATACTACCTTGCATGTGTAACAGTGGCCGTTTTGTTCACGTTATCCGCATTTTATCAGCACAGAGCAAATATTAAGCGTCTGTTGAACGGAACAGAGAATAAAATAGGTCATCATGTAAATATAAATGAGCCTCAAGAGGCACTGAATAAAGGAGAATGAAATGTCTGTAAGTATTCTTGGAAGCGGTACATGGGGTACTGCACTGGCTATTCTGTTAGCCAATAAGGGCAAGGAAGTTATTTTATGGTCAAAAATCGGTAGTGAGATAGACGCACTTGCAGCCGACAGAAGCAGCATAAAGAATCTGCCGGGAGCTGTACTTCCTGATTCCGTCATCCTTACAAAGGATGCTGAATATGCTGTTAAAACAAGTAGCCCTGAACTGATTGTATTTGCTGTTGCTTCACCTTATGTTAGAAGTACGGCAAATTTTGTGGCACAGTATGTGACCGATGAACAGAAGATAGTGAATGTAGCTAAGGGTATCGAAGAAAGCACACTGATGACACTTTCGAATGTTATTAAAGAAGAGATTCCCAATTGTGATATAGCTGTTCTTTCGGGACCCAGCCATGCAGAAGAGGTCAGCAGACTGATTCCTACAGCCGTGGTAGTAGCTGCAAACAGGAAAAGCACTGCCATGCTGATTCAGGACATGTTCAGCACGGAGACCTTCAGAGTGTACACAAGTGATGATATTACCGGTGTAGAGCTGGGCGGTTCACTCAAAAATGTAATTGCACTTGCCGCAGGTATGTCTGACGGTCTCGGCTTCGGAGACAATACAAAGGCTGCACTGATGACCAGAGGAATTGCTGAAATCAGCCGACTCGGTAAAAAGATGGGCGCTATGATTGAAACACTTTGCGGTCTGTCAGGTGTCGGCGACTTATTTGTTACGGCCACCAGCCATCATTCAAGAAACTGGAACGCAGGTTATCTCATCGGACAGGGCATGAATGTTCAACAGGCAATGGAAGAGGTTAAGCAGGTCGTAGAAGGTGTCTACTGTGCAAAGGCTGCAAAAGCGCTTGCCGAAAAATATAATGTTGAAATGCCCATAGTCAGCGAGGTATGTGCAATTCTCTTTGAGAATAAAGTAGCCAAGGATTCAGTTATTGATTTATTTATGCGAAACAAGGTTGATGAGCATTCAAAAATCGACTGGAGTGACAACCCGCAGTAGGATAAAGGGTGAATAGGCAGGATTCCCGCTTATTATCCTAAAAATTCATAAAGCATCAGTTGACAATATCGTTAAGTAGAATTATAATTTCAATTCGGGGAATCCACATTCCCCGAATTTTTGATTATCAGAAAGGTAAAAGAATATGAGCAAAAAACCTACCGTATTATTAATCCTTGACGGATACGGACTCAATGAAAGAACCGAAGGAAACGCCGTTGCACTTGCAAAGACTCCTGTTATGGACAGATTTATGAAAGAATATCCTTTTGTAAAGGGTAATGCTTCAGGAATGTTTGTCGGACTTCCCGACGGACAGATGGGAAATTCCGAAGTCGGACACTTAAATATGGGTGCCGGTCGTATTGTTTATCAGGATCTGACCAGAATTACCAAAGAAATTCAGGATGGTGATTTCTTCAAGAATGAAGCTCTTCTTGAGGCAGTAGAGAACTGTAAGAAGAACAATTCATCACTTCATCTTTACGGTCTCGTATCAGACGGTGGTGTACACAGCCATATTACTCATATATACGGACTGCTTGAGCTTGCAAAGAGAAACGGACTTGAAAAGGTCTATGTTCACTGCTTCCTTGATGGTCGTGACACACCTCCCGCATCAGGAAAAGATTATGTTGCACAGCTCGAGTCAAAAATGTCAGAAATCGGAGTTGGTGAAGTAGCTTCTGTTCAGGGTCGTTATTATGTTATGGATCGTGACAAGAACTGGGACAGAGTGGAAAAGGGCTATGCAGCACTTGTATATGGCGAAGGCAATGAAGCCGCATCTGCTACAGAAGGAATTCAGGCTTCTTATGACGCCGACGTTACCGACGAGTTTGTAGTTCCTTTCGTAGTAAAGAAGAACGGTGCTCCCGTAGCAACAATCAAGGCTAACGACTCAGTTATTTTCTTTAACTTCAGACCTGACAGAGCCAGAGAGATTACACGCGCAATATGCTCAAACGATTTTGACGGATTTGACAGAAGAGACGGATACATTCCCGTTAAGTATGTTTGCTTTACAGAATACGATGTCACAATCCCCAACAAGAAAATTGCATTCAACAAGGTTCAGCTTACAAATACCTTCGGTGAATATCTTGCAAAGCTTGGTCTTAAGCAGGCACGTATTGCAGAGACCGAGAAATATGCACATGTTACATTCTTCTTCAACGGCGGTGTAGAAGCTCCCAACGAGGGCGAGGACAGAATTCTCGTAGATTCACCCAAGTATGTTCCCACATACGACAAGAAGCCCAGAATGAGCGCATATACGGTATGTGATAAGCTCAGCCAGGCTATTACAAAGAAGGATGATGACGGAAATGCTTACTATGATGTTATTATCTGTAACTTTGCAAACCCTGATATGGTAGGTCATACAGGAGTTCAGGAATCTGCTGTTAAGGCTATAGAGGTAATTGATGAATGCCTCGGCGAGCTTGAGGTATTCGTAAAGGAAACAGGCGCTCAGATGTTTATCTGTGCTGACCACGGAAATGCAGAACAGCTTATTGATTATGAGACAGGCAATCCTTTCACAGCTCATACCACAAACCCTGTACCTTTCATTCTTGTAAACGGACCGGAAGGTGCAAAGCTTCGTGAAGGCGGCAAGCTTGCAGATATCATTCCCACACTTCTTGATATGATGGGAATCGAAAAGCCCGTTGAAATGACAGGAGAGTCACTTCTTATCAAATAGTATCGTATGGTAGAAGCTGAATAAAGTTTTTCTTGCAGATTATAAAAATATATGATATTATACTCTTGTTGTGTCAAACAGGATTGACTAATTCATGTGTTAGGAGGTGTAGACATGGAAGCTGTAAAAACAATCTGTACTATAGTATATCTGCTTGTTTGCGTAGGACTTATCGTAGTTGTTATGTTTCAGGATGCTAAGAGTGAAGGACTTTCCGGAGCTATTTCAGGATCATCGGGATCATATTACAGTAAGAATAAAGGACATACAAAGGAAGGCATGCTGAATAAGCTCACAGTACTTTTAACCGCTATTTTCCTTATTCTTTCAGTAGTTCTGAATCTTGAAGTTATGCAGTAATCCTTTGAATTACGAATACAGTCACGACTTATGTGATTGCTCGGATGAAATAGTAACATATGCGGCCCTGCCTGATGGCAGGGCTTATTTTTTTACTTTATAGGAAATTGCGTCCTATAAAGTAAAAAACGCTCCGCAAGGATGCGCACGCTTTTGCAGCGGTAATTTGTCGCTGACGCGACGCAAAAGCGGCGCAGCATGTCGCAAGCGACATGCTTTCTTGTCCCGGTTACTGTTTACCGTCTTGTCAAAAAGAGGCTTACATAAAACAGTCTTGTCAAAAGTGTATTTGCAAAAAA
>JAZLIK010000057.1:0-22289 GCA_045617345.1 Lachnospiraceae bacterium
AAGTAGCTCACTCATCTCTGAGTGATGAAATTTTTAAAGAAATTTCAAGGTTGTTTCACTATTCATTTGTCAAGGTTTTGACCCGCTTTCGTTCCGTTTCGTTGTTTCCCTTGGCGCGTCAGCAATGGAGATTATATCACCGAAGTTTTGATATGTCAACACTTTTTTTGAACTTTTTTTCACTTTTTTTCAAAATTTTCCCGTCATTGTCCGAACGCCCTTATTTTATAGGCTTTTCTCTTTTTTCTTTCTTCTCAGTCCGTACCGTTTTTAATCGTTTTTTGCTTATTTTTGCCTTTTTATTTTTATTTTTTTGATTTTTAGTATCTTGTTTGATTTGTTACTATTTCATATTTTTTCCATACAAATTATCACAGCTCCATATGATTATTCTGTCCGATAGCACTTATTTGGTCCATGAATTTTCGATACTTCTGTTTATTCCAAACAGTCTCCATAAGTCCTAACCGCTGCGCAGTCAGCCGATGTTTCACTGCTTACGTTTTTGAATTGCGGTTGGGCTGGCCCGGGACCTCCGCTCGTGCATTCAAGGTTTATACCATTTACGTTTCCGTTATGGTTGAACTGATTAACTGCTTGTTTCCGTACATTCACAGCCTATGTCTTTTTGTACTAATTACTGTTGGACAGATTGAATGCTTACTTCCGTGGACAGTCTTGAACAATCGCAAATCAATGACTTAATTCGCGAAACAATGAGTATTTTTCACACCTCCATATTCGGACAGAATTATCTTTTTCTACTATCATAAACTTCAACCTGTGTCAGGGACCTCCATTTATGCCTGACACCGTCACTCTATTAACCTATCGCATAAAAACAGCATAATAACGCCTTCATAACACGGCATCATTATGCTGTTCATTATTGTTCATTATTTCTGTTTACTGTTACTTGTTTACTGTTACTATTTACTTACTATCTACTGTTTACTGTCAATATTACTATTACTATTACTGTTACTGTTACTGCTACTGCTACTGCTACTGTTTATTGTTACTGTTTATTGTTACTGTTTTACTATCTGCCGTTTGCTGTTACTGTTCGTTTTCTTTACACTGATAAATATATCTTTACAGGTTGTTGTTCCCGATAACCTGAAGTTATCATTATTCGCAATATCTTTCAGATAAATATTTTCATCAATATATCTACTACGAAATTATTTCCGTATATCCACGTAAGCAATGAATTTCTGCTTATCATCTCAAGGATTCCCGAACCAAATTCCGTCGATGCAAATGCGACCGCTACCACATATATAAGTGATATTACAAGATATCCCTGAACAAATCCCATTAACCCTCCGAGTAATTTGTTCATCTGCCTGATCCCCGGGAGCTTCGCAGCGATATCCAGCAACAGTCCCAGTACCAGTACAACCAGACTCGCCACGGCAAAAGTAATCATATATGAGATTGCTCCTACTATCATCTCCGCAAGTCCGTCATATACAACCTTCATGAGTTTCGATGCAGTTTCGGATTCATTTTCTTTGTTCGAATTATCTCGAATATCTCTTGCTGCATCGCTGGTATTTGATATTATTTTGTTCTTTATCTTATCCGGAATATTAAGCGTTTTTACATAATCACTTACAGTAAGTCCGCTTATCTGACTGTATTTTTCTTCAAGATTAAGTGTTTCCGCAAGTTTATCGCTTATTTTGCTTTCCAGTTTTGTATTGTTTGTAACAAACGAATGTACAGCCGGATTAAAAATAGCGGTAAGTGCCACTATTATCACCAGTCCAAGGGTAACAAATACTGTATGAATAAATCCTCTGATACATCCGATTAAAATCAGAATCAGCATTATCAGAATCACCGTAACAAGATAGAGATTTATTTCCATGTCATCACCCGTTTCCTTTCAAAATCAAACCAATGGTTACATGTCCATCCAGCTTATTTGATACATAGTTTTGTCAGTGGGTAGGCATCGTCTGGCTGCATCTCACATAAACCAGCATAACCCGTTATAACTGCAAACTTTACGGTTGCATCGCCTGGCTGCATCTCACATAAAGCAGTATAACCCGTTATAACTGCTAACTTTACGGTTGCTTCGCCTGGCTGCATTATACAAAAGTAACGCCCGTTCGCACTTTTTCTTTTGTAAACTAAAATCTCTGAATAATAATTTGCCTGTTCAAATCACAACTTGCATTCCGAAAATAACATTTATTCATCATCCGCAACAAGTTCAATAGTACTTACGGCTCCAATGCCCGTAACAGTATACCTGTCTTTTCCCGCAGGGAATATATTTCTGATTCTGCCGTTCACCTGGGTTCTGAATTTTTCTTCTCCGTCAAGGTAGAATATTATCATTGAAGAGTTGTTATAAACAATCAGTTCGTCCCCCTCCAGATAGAGACCGTTAAAGGACATTCCCGTAACAATATTTTCGCTGATATTTCCTTTTTTATCGACAACAATAAAGCTTGTTGTACCGTCAGATCTGCTTTCAGCCAGGCATACATTCTCATTGTCATATGCGATTGCCACAAGTCGTTCCGCTTCAATTTTTTTGATTTCTTTAGGTATTTCTTTCATGTCATACAGAGTACAACCGTTTTCGTAAAACACAGCCACTCTGCTGTTGTCAACAAATCTGACATCAGGAACAATCTTTCCGGGGAATTCCAGACTTCCCACCATTCTGTCCGAATAATTCTGCCCTACATTTCCAAAATTGTAAAAAGTTACCCACGTCTGAATCTCATCGGCAAATTTAGCATATGAAGTCACCAGGCGGGTTCCATCCGCTGAAAGGTCAAGTGCAATGGGGAAACCATCCGAAGCAACACTTGTTTCAATGTCAAGGAGCTTCGTTCCGTCATAATTATATATAAATATATGATCCTTTTCTACAGCATCCGTCCATACTGCCACCACACCCTGAGACGCAACTCTTACATCGAATATTCTGTCCGACACATTAATCACATAGTTGGCACTTTTACCGTCAGTAACATGTATCTCGTGACCGCCGCGTTCTGCAATAACGCAAAAATCTCCGTTTGTATCAACTATCGGCTTTTTAATGTCATAGCTGATATTCCATAGACTTTTCCCGTCTGCGGTTGCTTCCGCTCCGTCCGATGAATAGCGGACAAAACCATTGTTATACCTTGTATACATACTTTCAGCGGGTACAGAATATGTATCTGTTTCTATGTATGATGTATAAGTTTTGCGTTTAAAAAACATGCTGTAAATCAATCCTATCAGCACTGCAAGCAATATGCCGCCGATCACCAGACTGATTATCAGACTTTTGTTTGAATTTTTGTTTTCTCTTTCCAATTCAGTCACCGGGACATCATTCGATACCGTCGTAATGTCGTAACACATCAGGCGAATCTTTCATGCTTCTCTGTGTACGGGCAAACATCCTTCATTTACCCAATCCAGCTTTTCTGCTTCGCCGTATTTTCACGAGCCGTAATATACTGATGTCATTCATTAATCATATTTTTATTGTATTTGTCAAGGGCGTCTGCTATATTAACCGCTGTCCCTTTTTCAATCATATCAATAAGTCTGTCTATCGTTGTAATGTTTAATGCCGCCTTTCCGACATATGCTTCATATTTTTTCGAAATCTTAATTGTAGACTCGTTTATAAGCTTTTCGGTAGTGCATCGTTCATTATAAATCTGCTCATATTTTGTCTTAGAGGCATTTAATTTTTCGGAATACCTGTCGCGGATATCGTCTGATATTTCATATTTGGTATAATCTTCAAAATTAACAAGCGCCTTTTTCTTCTCTTCGAGCACATTCTCAAGCTGTTCCTCCAGACTGTCAATGCGCTTGTCAAATTCTCCAAGATCGTATCTGCTCTCGTCGGAATCTTTTCTGATTCCTTTTTCTATTTTCTTTATCCGTCTCTCTCCGCCTTTAATTCGGCTCCTGTATCCGGCTGCTGTCTTAAGTGCATCAAGATACGGTCTTCTGACCTTTGCCCTGATTAACAGATATATTGCAAAAAAACCGCCGGTAATTACTCCGTACAGCAACAGAGCCATCCACCATTTTTTCAAATCATCCGGAAGAATTACACAGAAAACCACCGTCGGAATAAATACCGATGCCAGAAAAGAAAGCACAATTGCCAGCAAATCCTTTATTCCGTTCGGCATATACAAAGCAAAAAAATATTCGGTATTAAAAATCATGGGAATATTCCTTCTGCTGAAGACCTGCTTAATGTCTTCACGCCGTGCCAGAATCTCCTTCTTAATATCCTCGGTTTCTCGTTCTATTCTTTCCGAAACTTTTGAATTCTTTTCTTTGTCTCGCTTTGCCCGTTCTTTTTTTATTGTCGACTGGATAGAGTTCACCTGATCGACGTATGAAGCCTCTATCTCGCCTTTACGTTTTGCAACGGTAGACGCAATTTCAGCATTCATATTTTTTTCTGTGGCTTCTATTTCTTTTTCAAGATTCTGTTCGTCAGTTTTCAGTGCAAGAGATTTACTTTTATATTCTTCAAGCGTCTGAAGACTGTCTCTGATTTCCAGCAGCATATCTGTTCCACCGCTCAATACACTGTTCCCTTCACCCATAAATATACCCCTGCAATACCTTATAGTTCCGTTCTCCCGTCCAAAGCCCTCAGCAGTGTCACTTCGTCAATATATTCCAAATCACCGCCTACAGGAATTCCGCTTGCAATTCTGCTGACACGTATTCCTGCCGGTTTCAGAAGTTTGCTGATATACATTGCCGTTGCTTCGCCTTCAACATTTGAATTCGTTGCAACTATTACCTCATCAACATCCTGTGTCTGAAGCCTCTGCATAAGTTCTTTAAGCCTGATATCGGACGGACCGATTCCAAGCATTGGAGAAATAACTCCGTTCAGCACATGATAAACACCGCCGAATTTGGAAGTTTTCTCATACGCTACCATATCTCTGGTATTCTCCACAACCATAATCAGCTTATGATTTCTCTCGGGATTTGCACAAATCGGACAAACCTCTCTGTCTGTTAAACACATGCATTCCTTGCAGTATCTGACATTTTTTTTAGCGTCATATATGGTATTTATCAGTCGTTCAACCTGTTCATCCGGCATATCCAAAATGTGAAATGCAAGACGCTGTGCTGACTTTGTCCCGATTCCCGGCAAGCTCCCCAGTTCGGCTATAAGCCTGCCGATTTTTTCGCTGTAATACTCCATATCAGAATCCGAGCCCGCCAAGTCCACCGAGTCCGCCGAAACCACCGGCTACCGAATTAAGCATACCTTCATGTTCCTCATCATATTTTCTGAGGGCCTCGTTTGCTGCTGCAATAATAAGGTCCTGAAGCATCTCAATATCGTCGGGATCGACAACCTCCGGAGACAGCTTAATAGCCACAAGTTCCTTTTTACCCGATACACGTACGGTAACAGCTCCGCCGCCTGCCGATGCCTCCCATTCCTTCTCTTCGAGAGCCTTCTGCTTTTCTTCCATCTCTCGCTGCATCTTCTGTGCCTGCTTCACCAGATTGTTCATTCCTCCGGGCATCATTCCCGGAAATCCACCTTTTTTACCCATTTTTTATCTCCTTTGTTTCTATTAATCAACAGTTATTATCGGGATATTCATTCCCGGTATTCTGTCTTTTCTCAAATCCCTGCTTGCACCTTTTTTCAGCTGTTCCGGAATTCTGAACTCAATCTCCGCCATTACACCGGCCACTGAAGCAATAATTTTCTGAAGAAGCTCTTTTCTGAACTGAACTCCTTCCCCATGCTCTCTGTCAGTACTCGTCATGGCATCAATGTCCAGATGATTCTTAAATACCAGAATAAGCTTTCCATCTTCCTCGGAGGGCGCCGCACCTGTCATAACAACTCCAAGTAAATGGTCTCCGGAATTCACCGCTTTTGACTTTATTTCATCCCATACCGAAACAATTTTTATAATATCTTCGGGAAGCGCTCTCTCAAGAACTGTTTCATCTGCATCGTTCATTTCCTGTCCGTTCTGCGTAGCGTCGGCGCTTTCCTCCTCATGGGACGGCAGAAACTGAATTCCTTTTTCAAGACGTTCCTCTATTTTTCTGATTCTGTCAAGGACCCCCGAATAATCCGTATCCATCTCCGGATGAGCCAGACGGATAAGCTCCATTTCAATCAGAACCCTTTTCTGTGATGCATATCGGATTCTGTTTGATAATTCCGAAAGTATGCTTATGTATCTGATCAGTGTCGTCTCCTCCGCTACACCCGCTTCATGCAGTAAAAGTTCCATGTTTTCTTTGGAAAATTCAAGCACATCCTCCGGATGTTCGGTGGTTTTCGCTATCAGAAGGTTACGAAGATACCACGCAAAATCATTAACAAACTGTCCAAGCTCACGTCCCGCAACCATAACATCGTCAACAACCTTCAGGCAATTATCTACCTGCCCTCCGACAATGTATCTCAGCAGTCTTGCAAATACCTCGATATCCACAGACCCAAGCACTTCAAGCACTTTTTCATATGTAAGCTTCTGTCCCAGATAAAATGCAATGCACTGGTCCAGGAGACTCTGTGCGTCTCGCATGGATCCATCTGCCGTCCTGGCAACATATTTCAGAGCTTTTTCCTCTGTCTCTATATTCTCAGCCTTCATCAGATCCGACAGACAGCCCGCAATAACCTCAGTTGTTATACGTTTAAAATCATATCTCTGACATCTGGAAAGAATCGTAATCGGAATTTTGTGCACTTCGGTAGTGGCAAGAATAAATATTACATATGCAGGAGGCTCCTCGAGCGTCTTCAGAAGAGCATTAAACGCGCTTCCCGACAGCATATGCACCTCATCTATAATAAAAACCTTATATTTTCCGGACGTCGGTGAATATTTAACGTTTTCAATTATTTCTCGTATATTTTCTACACTGTTGTTTGACGCAGCATCAAGTTCAACAACATTCATTGACACCTGTGAATCTATCGATCTGCACACCGGGCATTTTCCGCACGGACTTCCGTCAACCGGTGATTCACAGTTAACAGCCTTTGCAAAAAGCTTTGCAACGGATGTTTTACCCGTTCCTCTTGTCCCGCAGAAAAGATAGGCATGGCCTATTCTTCCGGCTTTCATCTGATTTTTCAGTGTCGTCACTATATGATCCTGACCTCTGACTTCCTCAAATGACTGAGGTGTGTATTTTCTGTATAATGCTAAATATGCCATATTAATTCCTATATGTATGTAGTCATCGCTTTTCACAGGCTGTGCTTTTCAGTTGCTGTTCAAAACACACCTACTGTACATTATAGGTTAATATGGCATAAATTACAAGAAATTTTCTCAAAATCTAAAAATCCTGTCAAAGGTACGAATAATAACAAAATCGCCTTTGCAGGATACACTTCCGGACATAAATGCCCCCTGCAGAGTTGCTTTTCCGTGTACAATATTTTCAATCACATCGCTGGTCGTTGTAGCTACGAGATCTGCCTTGGGGCAGTCTCCGTAATTACAGCTGAGTTTTCCGTTCGCGACCTCAAGAACCAGCGTTCTTCCTTTGTCTGTCATCTTTATTGCGTATATTGCCGAAAAGCCCTCTTCCGGTGCAGTAAAACTTCCCTTAAAAGCCCGGATATACTCCTGACCTGATTCCGCTTTACCCTGATCGAGTATGTTTTTATACATCTGTGAAAGCTGTTCCACATCCTGCTTCTGTTTTTTGACAAATGAATCGTCGGATACATAAACCGACAGCTGTTCGCTCTCCTGAGGTGTCATCTCTATTCCCGAAGGAGCCACCGGTTTCAGACAGGCATTTGTGCTCGAAGGAAGCATCTGTTGTTTATGACTCACAATACGGTATATCTCCTCGGCCTTCTTTTCGATAATGGCAATATACGTGGGATTTGTCTCAAAACTTACATGATTCTCAACATAAGCGCAGAAACCTTCGCAGACTATACCTCCGAGGATTTCCCAGGCTTCCGCAAGTCCTTCAAGTGTACGACGTTCTCCCCTGGTGCCCGATATCACAACAGGAAACATGTAAAGTTTCTTAATTTTGTTTTTATCACCGTAAAGCCAGCATGCGTCAAGGAATGAATACATCAGACCTCCGGCTCCGTACCATTCGACGCTGGCCGCAAGCACTACCGCATCGGCATCCTTAAGCGTATTAGCCAGCATTGCTATGCTGTTTTTCTGTTCATAAAGATTGTATCGAACGACGTCGACACGAAGTTCCTTCAATACTTCCGTTATTTTGTTTATTGCAAATATGGTGGAATCTTCAATCAGTCCTCTTCCGCCATAGTATATATTCACCTTCATAAAGCAGACCTCCCGTCAGCTTTATTCTATCATTTTGCTTTCCGAAAGTCGACATTTTTTTAACCCACGATTTGCAAACTTGAGAAATACCGGGCAAACGAAGCAAACCTCGGAATCAGTTAATATAGTAATCGCATCCTCCGATTTTTACGTTATCCCCCCTTTGGACATATTTGGGCGTATTGGGAGCAAGTCGGATTCCATTTACCCATGTTCCGTTGGTAGAGTTCTTATCCGTTACGACTATGTACCCATCCACTCTGTCAACTGACATATGAATTCTGCTTACACCCGGTTCCTTTAAAACAAAATCATTCTTCTCCCGATCTGAGCCGACGGAAAAAGGCACAACCCGTACATCTATCCTCGGATACTCATCCGATACAAGCGTGCATACCGGTTGTGCCGGATTAACCGGTTCAGAGTGTTGCGTCTGACACAGAAGAACTGTTTCTTCGTCATTGTTCTTTTCACCCGTCCTGTCGGCAGCATTATATATCCTTTTGATAAGTTTCCCAAAAATCTTTTTCTCTGTCCAGAAGCAGACAGCGGCTATACCTGCAACCAATGCCGTAATTTTCAGAATATCGATTTTTCCTTTTTCCGTATTAACAAATCCGAGCATCAACGCTGCTGTAATACATAAAACCGGTAATATCAATGCGAGTGCGCCCGCTGTTTTCTGTTTTCGACTGCTAACTTTTATCAACGAAACAAACACTTCTTTAACTGTCATATTTTCCGTTTGGGACGTTCTTGTGTCTGCGGCTTCGAAATCGTTGGCGTTATATTCGAAACACATTTTTACTTCTTTATTCTCGTATTTGTTTCCCCTCACAGGCTCATCCGTAATCTGTTCCCGATATATTTTGTCCTCATTGCCTGCTCTGTCCGTTAAACCGGGATTGTTTACCGCCGTCTCGTTTTCTGCTCTCGCAGACTGTACTTTTTCCTTTACAAGATTAACAAGCTCTTCAATACTGCAGCTGTCTTCTTTTGTTTTCATGTAAAAAGCATACACTAAAACAACCGCAGCGTCGTCATGATAATCGGTACGATTCATCATATAATCGGCGAGCATATTCAGCTGCCGGATAATATTATGATCATAGCCCGGAAAATAAGCCAGTCTGACTTCGGCATGCGCGTCTATGCAGATGACATCCGGATCTATAATATAATCATCTTCATCCAGCATGTATTCGCTCCCGCGGTAGATTATACCCAATATTCCATTTAGGATTCCTGCTGCCCTTGCCGCATTCAGTTTATTTTTCCCGCAGTATGCCTCCATTGATTCCATGTTCCCGGTTCTGTACTCATATGTTTTTTTCCCGTCAATCTCGACTATATCAAATTCAAGAAGTCCGGTTATGCGATTGTTCGCAAGCATTCTCTCACGAAAATCACTCTCCCGACAATCATTATCTTCATTCTGTGAAATCTGCATACTCTGTCTTCCGGTCTTTTTTAGTATCTGCATATCAAATTCATTCTCCATTCCTGTAACGCTATTATTTGCAGCCTGTCAGGATACTGTTAATAAGCTTACCCTGTATTTATTACCATTCTGCAGTAAACTGCAGTTACTGTTCACGTCCCGCTAAAGCTTAAGTATAGTCTGCCTGTGTTTGATTTTGTTCTGTTGTAAACAGCGAGTCTTAACATTCAGTTACCCGTCAAAGCTCATTCACTTTATCTGCCTGCCACATGGTCAGTCGCCGTTTCTTTTGAATATTTTCTTCACCGTATCGACCGTATCAAAAACTGCAGCTATTATACGTCCGGTCCTGCTAAAATCCCGAACCTCATATTTTCGAACCAGATTAATATTACCAAACAGACTGTCAAAATAAGGTATCGGGATATTCATCCCGATATCGGCATTTATATCTGCCGTTATTACTGTATCATTTACGTCCAACACTTTTTCGAGATTTTCAACATACAGATATCCCCTCCCACTTCTATGAATGGTATCTGTGCTGTCCTTTTCCCGGTTTTTTGCCCTAATAGAATCTTCCGTTTCAAAAATCATACAATCCGCATCCGACTCTGCAACAACTCCGTTGTATAGAAAAAACATCATTTTTATCAACAACGTGACAGAAAAAATAATAATTATCACAATAAATGCCGCTTCAACGGTAAATGAACCTTCTACCCGGTAATTTATCTGAGTCAACTTATCAAAAAATTTTTTCATGATTTATTCTGAAAGTTCCTTCTGTATTTATGCATCTGCATTTTATATTTTCATATCTGTTTTTTTATTATTGCACCTGCTTTTTTTGTATCTGCGTTTTATTTTTACATCTTCTATTTTTGGTACCTGCGTTTATTTTTGCATCTGCTCGTTATTTTTACATCTTCTATTTTGGGTACCTGCGTTTGTTTTTGTATCTGCTTGTTATATGCTTTTGTGTTTTGACATCATTGTATTTGTATTTTCCTCTGTTTCCTTTTGATTGTCGTTTTCCTGCACCGTTACTATACACAGTTTGTCCAAAACGCATTCATAAGCCCTGCCTGCTGTGCAGTCAGTCGCTGCTTCGCAGCTGAAAGCTTATCTCATGCATTTTGTCCAGTCTCCATAGTCGGATAATAATATCCACAAGCCCGGAAGCAAACACCCGGCTTGTGTTTATTATTACCCGACTGTGAATAGTAACCCTACACCACACATCGTAAAACATAGCCGGCAAAAATAAACGGTATAAACGGTATTCTGCTTCTTCTTCCAAGTTTTTTAATAAGTACAAGCACCGTAGAAACAATTGCCACCAGAATAAGTGCCCAGGCAATAATTGCAAGATTTCCCGCCGTACCCGACACTATACCTGTCATGCACAATACAATTCCGTCCGCCATTCCTATCTGGCCTCTCGTAAGCAGGGACAAAATTACAAATACCGCTCCCATCAAAAAACCTCCAGCCATGCTTTGCCAAATTACCGTTGTCGTTATAAAAGCTGACATAATACATAACATTCCTCCAAATGCCAGTATTTTAACAGATAAATAACGAGATTTCATATCAACGACTGCCATCACGAACAGGTAAATGCCGAATACCGTCTTTATAACTGTTTCTAACACAATAATTCCTCCGTTATTATCGGTTTTTGTTTTTTCATTTGCCCTGCCTGTAGCACACAGTTGCAGCTATTTCCTGTAAGAACCGCACCTCTTGCATGGTCTTCTTCGTCCGACCTGTGAAATCGGCACTTCACTGATTGTTCTCTTCAATCCCGGACAATCATTCTTTATATGATATCTGTCACCATCGGCAGTGATATAAACCATATCTGCCTGTATGTTTTTCTTTATACATATCTCACACGGATAGTATTTCCCCCCGCCTTCATTTCGGCGTTGTGAAACATTGTCCATCATAATCTTTTCAGGTTTGATATTCAGTGTCGGACAGGAATATGAAAAATGATATGCATACCCGCTTTCCGTAATCAGAACCTTTTCCTCTTCTTCTGTCGGTGAAGGAGTTGTCGAAGCCTCAGGCTGTCCTGTTAAAGTGGGAGTCGCCTGTTTGTTTTCACCTCCCGACGTAATCGGAAGTCCCGGCGTTGCCGTTCCGGTTGCTCCTTCTTCTCCTCCCGGCTGCCCGGTCGGCGTCGGTCCGGATGTGGGTACCCCAGTTACGTCTGAAATCGGAGATGCTTCAGGGACAGGTGTATCTTTATTCTCCGGCACCGGGGTCGGGCTCTGCGTCACAACATCAACAAGTTCCAGAAGTGATTCCTCTCGGGTTCCGCAAAAATACCTGTATCTGAGTTTCTGCGTCACAGATATGCCAAGACCCGGAAACATACCAAACGGAAGCGACAGTCTGTAACTGCACACAATCACAATGCAGTCATTCGAGTCAATAAATACCGAGCCTGTACAGTCTATTCCCTCACGCCCTTTATCAATATAACTCCATACGCCTTCAGGTATCTGACTGTACAACAGTCTTTCAACAATCAGTGAATCAGACATCCCCAAAACGAAATTTTCGAGATTTAGCTCCGATATGCCCGGTACGTTACTGCTGATTTCATTTTTTATACTGTCCGCCAGCATTCCCGACAGATTCTCTTCAATGGCAGCATCTGCTTTTCTGACGTAATTTTTTATTTCATCACTGACCGGCCTGATTATCAGCCCATAACTGCTGACATTTTCTGCGGTCAGATACATACTTCGTTCAACTGCATATTCAACACGCAGATATATAAACAGATAACATAAGGAAATGACCGCAATAAAAAAAAGCGGAAAACAAAGTGCTGCCTCAACCGTTATAGATGCTTTTTCTTTTTTCACACAATCCTCCGCATCATTCTGGATATCCACCGCCAAAATCAGCAAACCGAGGTTCGTTCATACATCAGCCGGAAATATACCCGGGCAGGTACCCGATTTTGTATGTGTAATCTCCCTTTTCCATGAGAGAAAATATAATATTGAGTAGAGTCAATTACCAAAGAGAAATCAGATACCTGCCCCCGTACATTTGTCAATAAGCCAAGCCCGTCAGCCGCGACAGACTGCGCGACCGGCAAGGGTCACGAATGCCTTCGTTACAGTATGTGAACAATAACATGAAATAAGCCGTGAAACGGCGACAGACTGCGCGGCCGGCAAGGGTCACGAATGCCTTCGTTACAGTATATGAACAATAACATGAAATAAGCCATAAGCCGTGAAACGACGACTGACTTCGTAACAGGCAGGGCTTATAAATGCGTTTTGGACAGACTGTGAATAGCAAACGAAGAACTGCGTGTATCATTAGGCGTCAGTTCTTTTGACGCCGTAATCATAGCATCAATAATGAACCTCATCCCCGACGACAACCGTATAAACATCAGTCCCAAGCATCTCGGACAGTCCCGGAATAAGTGTTACGAATTCTGTTTCCGCTTTAAACTCACATTCTGCCGACATTCCGATAATGCTGTTATAAAAGAAAAAATCTTCATTGTACTTGTAACGAATGTTTTCCTGAATAATATCGAGAGACCTTGCCGAAAGCTCATCCACGTCCCCAATAAGCATCAGTATTATAAGATAATCTCTGTATTTAAGTCCGAGTGCCGAGTCCTTGAATTTTTTAGCTTTGGAATCTACAATATACGGAAGCGTGATAATATCTCCAATATTGATACAAAATGTCTTTGAATTGGTCAACACATCCACTTTCTTCCCTTTCAGAATAGCCGATGTTTCAACTACAGCCTGTTCAAATGCCATGAGTACGGTAATAATACATTGAAGCAGACTACTGATAAACGGAAGTCTGAATGCGCCAAGCATTGCCGTAATTTTTCCTTGAAGTTCTATAGACGTGAACGCATAAACAGCTGCTGCCGCAAACCTTATCAGCAGGATTTTTCCTGTTACATTCAGAAGATTCTGAGAATCCTTCATTTTCCCTGACAGAATATACTCCATCTCATATTCCAGAACTGTGTTTCCTTTTGATTCGCTCCATGTAAAATCCTTAAAATGACTGTTTTGATAAAGAATCCACAAAAGTTTGTCAGTAAAACCAGGAGAGTTATCACCGGCGAGTGACGAAATTCTGTTTATCTCCGAATCATCCGCCTGTACCAGATCCAGCAGACCTGCACAGTCAATATCCGAATTCTCCCCAAGCATGCTACGATAAATATCACTGTCTGCCATTGCGCTCAAAAACCTGCTCGGAAGAAACATCTCTTCCAGCCTGCAATCGGAAATAACCGTCTCGTCCCCGATAATCATTCCCATGATACCTTTTGAAAGCCATCCTCCCAGTAAAGATCCCAGTGAATCGTCAAATGAATATGCTTCTGTATTGGAATAATCAAATGCCATACCTTCAAAAGATATTCCATCCGCTGCTTCTTCTACAGTCGAAAAGTTCTCTTCTATCATACAAAGTCGGTCTAAATCAGGTCCGCTTGCCACATCAAAGAGTCCCGGAGGTATTCTGCTCAGTAAAGAAATGTCAGCCTCAACCGTCTTTTTTATTGTCGCTGTGTCTATACAGTTTCCGTCTGCCGGTAATATGCCTGTGTAAGATTTCATCAGTTTCAGATTTTCCGATAAGTCATTACGAATCTCCTCCGGAAGCTCACCTGACCGGCTGTTTAATATATTCTCATATTCATATACCAATGGTCTTGTTTCAGTCTTTATTTCTTCTATGCTCTGCAGTATTTCACCGACACGGACAAAACTGTCCCGTGCCGAGCATATTGTCCCCTCAAGTGTATCAAACGAATTAAGCAGATATATTCGTGTTGTTCCGTAATCCTTTTTCTTTTTTTCAATAATCTCCTCGTATCGCTCAATGTTATCAAGCGGAGTTCTCATAGAGGATTCCGTTTCTTCAATCTTCGTGTCAAGTTCTTCACATTCCGCTTCAAGTTCGGCTATTTCCGATCGTAATTCATTCTCAATATCGGAACTGCTGTTATCCTTTTTATTCTTTTTTTTATTTTTCCCGCCGTTTTCGTCTTCAACACCTTTTTCTTTCGTCAGATTGTCCAGTTGGTCATACAAATCCGTCAGTTTTTGTTTTTTCTGATTTTTCCTCTCCTCATACTCCATTTTCTCCATAAGGATATCCTGAGCTTTCATCCTTTCCGAATCTGCAAGCTGTTCATACTCCGCTATTGACTCAAGAACCTTTTTATAATCGGTGATGACCGGCATTAATTTCGCAGCAAGGCCTTGAACGTCGACATACTTGTCCTCAAGTCTTAGATATACTTCATGATTATTCAAGGGAACCGATTCCATTGACGGGCTCCCTTTGAAAAACTTCTTTGCAAAGCCATCACAAATCTGATACCCCCCTGACATGTCGCTGATAAAATCAACACCGTCAATCTCTTTCATAAGCTCGAGCAGTTTTGTGTCTATCATTGCCAGTTTACTTTCAATTTCCATCTTTCGGGCATATATTTTTGTAACCTTGCTGTTTGAACCAAACAGACCGATTCTGTCAAGTATTTCCTCAAGTGCGTCACCTGCAGCGCCATATTTTTCATATTCTACCGTTTGAAGGAAATAATTATTTACCGAAGGATTCAAAAAAGGCTCTGTATCGGTTACCGTACATGACTGAGGACAGTAATGCCATACATTGTCGTCAATATAACCAATTATTTCATTTTCGATTTCGTGTCTGCTCCCCTGATGTCCTCCAAATCCGGTATCAAGCGCATATAAGCGGTATTCTTCAAACAAAGGACCGTAAAAACCCGCCATCACAGATTCGGTCGCTGCTTTCAGCAGAATCCCGCAGTAGCCTTTCCCGGCATAATATCTTGCAGTTTCCAGCAGCGACAAAATCAGTGACAGTATGACAATCAGAGTAACTGCCAAAAAAATGCTGATTGCTCCGTCACATTTTTTTCCCATTTACACACCCAGTGCCTCTGTACTGTCCGATATCGAACCGAAAATGCTGTTCAGAAGCGCAGTAATCTTGTCCTTAAAAATAATAACCAGTGCGATTAACACAACAAGTATCAGCACCACCTCAATTACTCCAACGCCTCTGTTATCTTCCTTAAATTTTTTCATTCCGTTATTAATTCCGTTAATCATCCTGTAAAAATTGATTCTGTTCATATTGATCTCCCTACAATTATTATTTTTCCAAACGACCGTATTCTTATCACGCAATATTTACGGAAACGTTACTATTCACAGTCGCCCCTTTATAAGTTTGAAAACGCCGGAACAATTACTATTGCAAATACAATCATCAGCATTCCAAACATCGGAATTAACAGCTTGGTACCTGCTTCCTCACCTTTTCTGCGCACGTTTTCCCTGCGCTGTGCAAAAGCTTCCTCAGTCTCATGTTCAAGCATTTCAAGGATTCCGGTGCTCCCTCTCCTGACGTTTCTGGCCAAAAGAGTTCCAAATCTCTGATATGATGCTACTCCGCACCTTGTCCCAAAATCCTCGTAAACACTGCTTTCCGGTCTGCCGAGCTGCAACTCCCTGTAAGAAACAAGCATTTCTTCATAGCCGTACCTGATTGTCTTCTTTCTTTTTTTCGTGAATATACCGCTCAGGACACCATCATTTACGCTTTCTTTTTCTTTTTTTCGGCATTCGGCAACAAAATCAAGGCATATTTTGGTCCATGCCGCCCTACAGGTCATCCCGGCTGTCAACAGCAGTACAAATTTGCTGACTATATCGGGATAATCCTTCATCATCTGTTCCGAACGTTTCTTCTTTTTCTTCTTGATTTCCTGCTTCATTGCCGGAAGCATAACAGCAGCTGACACAATTCCGAGAATAAGAATCGTTTCGGGTGTACTGTCTTTTTTCTCTGACCACTCCAGTTTTTCTCCCGCCACAACATCCGGAAGCTCGTATATTTCTCCTTCCGGGTTTAGCTTATTCTGTCTTTCAAGACTCTGCTTCATTTCACCGGCAAAAAGTTCTTCTTCTCCCGGCTCATAAGGCAAAATTGTAATATGCCTCGAATAATCCCAGCACTTGTCAAAGTACGATATCTCCGCGCTAATCTCGGTTTCAACCGGTACTGCGATGTCCGAATTCCGAAGTGACCCGTCAGTTGACACAAGCCATCTGGAATCGCCTTTCCACTCGATTTTCACTGAAGTTCCCGGTATGTCGGTTATAAGCTTCAACGGTTCTGTAATTCTGTCAAATGACTCGTTCCCGCCCGGTAATTCACAGTCAATGAAGTCATTGACATATGCCTTCAATTTTTCAAAATTTTCACCAGTAAGCTCAACCTCATCCACCCAAACCGTTGTTTTTCCCGTCTCAGTCCTGTTTTCTCTTGAGTATTCAAGCTCATAGCCGGTCTTCCCGCCCCCCGCTGCATTTCTGTAAAGATACTTGCCGTCCGTAAGATGCGTTTCGACAGTAATCCCGTACAGCAGGACAAGCATACATGTCAGTGCCGTCACCGCAAGCACCGACGCTATACAGTGACAAGCCTGTTTCTTTCGTACCGTTTGAGGCTGTTCGTCCGGATAGATTTCACGTAATTCTTCCTTCCCCCCGAATATTTCTGCTCCTCCGAGTCCGCAAATCAGGCTGTATATTTTTGAAGCTGTCGGATAAAGAAACTTCAGCGGGTGTTCTTCCCTGTCAAGCTTTGCAATGAAATCTCTGTCACTTCTTCCAAATACAATGCAGGCTGTCGTAAGAATCGATAAAAAAATAACTGCTGCTGTCAATGAAACCATCCTTTCCCGTATTGCTGATAATGTAACCTTTCACAGACAGATATATCCGCAAGCCCGGATTTGAGCTTCCGGCTTGTGTACATTCGTACCCGACTGTGATCAGTAACGATTAATTATCATTTTCAGCGTTTTCAATACCGATTATCTACAAAGTCATATCCACAAGCCTGTCCGATATTCTGCACAATACCAGGTAGATTACCAGCACCGCCGTCATAAACAGTATCCCTTTAATATTTCCGTACAGGGAAGCTATCATATCCGGTGAACACACCCGCAAATACAGAATCAGGAATACAGGAACAAATTTCATAATGTCGCTTTCGTATTTTTTAGCGCTGATTATCGTTTTCAGTTCTCTTTTCAGCTCGACTCTAGTTCTTATCACTTTTGATGTCTCCCGTATAATGTGTATAACGTTTCCGCCTGTTCTTTTAGCTGTTGCAAAGATATCCGCAAAGCTTTTGATATCTTCCAGCCCGCTTCGTTCAGCCAGCTCTCCGAACGCCTCTTCAATCGTCCTGCTGTTCATGATTGAGGACATAATGAATCTGTACTCTTCCATAATCATATCTTCTTCGGAGTAGCTCATTTTCATATCCGTATATGCCTCACGAACAGCATTTTCAACAGAATATCCTGCTTCCAGCGCCGCGCTCATGCAGGCAATACTGTCACCGAACTGAATATTCAGCTTCCATCTTCGCTCTGCAATCAGTTTTTTTCTTTTTGCAGAAATGTAAATCGGAATGTAAGGTAAAAGAATAACCGAAAAAAAGAAATTGTCATAACACAGAAAAGACACAAAGAAGATAATCGCAAGCGGTACGACCGAATATACTGCTTTTTCCCTCCGCGACATTTCATATCGGCTGTAATCCCGCGCCGGCAAGTTTTGCCGTCCTGCTGAGTTTTTCACCGGTCGGTCTGAGCGTACCAATAACCCTTCCCTCCTCTTCTCCTTCATCGCAGAAACTGTACAGGGGCTTCAGGCTCACTTCATTGTTCTCGTATCCGACAACCTCGGTTATTTCAACAACCTTCCTGCTTTTGTCTCTGAACCTTCCGAGTTGAATAATAATATCTATTGCCGATGCAATCTGCCTTCTTACCGCCGTCAGCGGAATATCCGCACCGAGCAGGACCATTGTTTCCATTCTTGAAACCATATCCCGCGGTGAATTTGCGTGTCCGGTACTCATCCCGGAATGCCCTGTATTCATTGCCTGAAGCATATCTATACAGGCAGCGTCACGTACCTCTCCAACAATGATTCTGTCAGGTCTCATACGCAGAGAACACTTTATCAGGTCACGAATCGATATCTCGTTTTTCCCTTCGACATTTGCGTTTCTCGTTTCAAGGCTTACAAGGTTATCTATTCCCTTCAGCTGAAGCTCTGCCGAATCTTCTATGGTTATCACACGCTGGTCCTTCGGTATAAAATCTGACAGTGCGTTAAGAAATGTGGTTTTCCCCGATCCCGTTCCCCCCGATACGAATATGTTATAACCGGCAAGTACTATCTGCCTCAGGAATGCGGCAGTTTCATCATTTAACGATCCATACTCAATCAGCTTATCTATGGTCATAACATCCCGGGGGAACTTACGTATTGTGATAATAGGGCCGTTAATTGCAATCGGCGGAAGAATCATGTTTACTCTCGATCCGTCCGCCAGCCTTGCGTCAACAATAGGACTCGCCTCGTTAATAACCCTGTTTGATCCCGAAGCTATTTTCTGAACCACATCGTCCAGCTTTTCACGACTTTCGAATCTCGATTCATGTCTGTACAGCTTTCCGGATTTTTCATAAAATATGTCATCTGTACCGTTCACCATTATTTCCGTTATAGAAGTATCGTCCACAAGCTCCTGAAGTGCATCAAGGCCTCTGACTGAAGCATATACCGACATACGAAGATTTTTCTTGTCCGTCAGGGACATGTATTTTCGCTTCGAAACATTCATTACGACATCAGATATAATCTCTCTGATACCTGAATCGCTCAAATTTCCTTTCAATTGAGCTCTGGCAATAACCTCATTGCACAGCTCGTTTCGCAACTCATTATCTGCTATAGTTTTTCGCCTCCAAATCTTCAATAAGCTTTCCTGTTCGACCGTGAAGAATGTGCTCATAGTCATAATTGCCATTCAGGATTTCGTCATAAGGTATCCTTATTTCCTTTATCCTGTCACAGAGCTGTATCTGCCCGCTGAATTCTATCTGGCGTTTCCACTCCTTCACCTTGTTCTCCGAACCGCTTCCGTTCCCGACAGGAGTATAGATTTTTTCAGATGCAAGAAGCAGTTCCATGGACGCGGCCCCAATCATGCCCACATCAAATACTACCTTGTCATAAATTCCCGCTTCGCTGATGCCCGAAAGAAGGCTGTGCATGTGTTCAGGTGAAAAATCATAAAGATCAAACCAGTGAGATGCCCCTGATATATATTCAAGCGAACCGATTCTACCGATTAAAGTTGAAAGATGCTCAATTATGTTTTCTCCACCCTGATCAAGATAATAAATTACATCCGTAAAATTACTGTTGTCCGGATTTTTGATTTCTCCGGGCAGTTCATAAAACGGGTCCAGACTCACAAACAGCACCTTTTGCCCGACTGCAAGATATGTAGCAAGGGCAAGCGAAAATGTGGAGCAATAGCTTCCTCCAACCGGCGAACAGACACAGATAAAGCCTGTTTTTCCTGTTTTCGGCAATTTTTCACTCCCCTGCTTCAACCTCCCGTAATTTTTCATTATTTCATTCATTATCACTTCGGACGACTGATACTTGAATATCACATCCACTCCGCTTTTTTCGGCGGCAGAACTCATTTCCGACAAACCGCATACATATTCGGCTTTGGGAACATATTTCGAGGAATACAGCAGATCTTCATCCAGTAAAAGAATATCGACATGATTCTCACTGTCATAGTCAATGTACGCTTCCTCATTACTGAAAACCACGGCATGATAAACAGCATCACTCCTCGCATTTATCTTTTTTGCCAGTTCTTCGCCATAACCGATATCTCCTGTTCTGATTGCAATTATACGTTTCATCACACAGCCCTTTCGCTTATCATCTTTTTTGTCATCATCATTCACAGTCTTTCCAAAACACTCTCACAGACCCCGAAGCAGTCTTTGGGTTTATTATTGCACAGCTGCAGATATCGACCTTCTGTCCAAATGTGCAGTTTCAGACATACATGTCCTGTAAAAAAGGCGCAGTTCACCTGTGATTAATTTTCACTATTCACCTTCAGCTGTAATTTCCGGGTCTCTATAGACTTACCGATATAAAAGATTATGATATTGAACATCAAAGATTACCATTCGCAAACAAATGATAGCGAACATGATAACCGTCAGAGTTTATTAACCATCCGTTTGATGCCTATATCACGGTTCATAAACCAGTGAGAATCAGTACTGATATGCGAACATAATACAACGTTGCAATTGCATTGTCAATACTTTTGCAATAAATAATATAGCATTATTCTGTTATAACAGGATTCTGTGCGACGGTTATTGTCGGAGTTCCACTGTAATTGCGGTGTTTTCAGCATTGCCGTTCATTATCTGCTCAGACCGTCGGCTCAGGAGCAATCTACGGACTTACGAATACTATGATCAAAACTGTAAATGCAGACGCTTTTCTTCAGGCAGTAATTCCTGCGTAAGTAAATTCGACAAGTTATTAAGTGTTAGTTATTTCTATCTTTTTAAGATAAGGGATGGAAGTCAGTTTTACAAATGAATGGGTAACAATAGTAACTATTGCGTCAAAATTATCTATTGCATTATTGGGTCGAATGCGATATAATCGATACGCCTGTTTGGCGTCTTTGGTCGTGTCGAATGTTTCTTGCGTCAGTCCAAAGTTCATTGTTTTGTATTAATTCTAATATTTGAAAGGAATGGAAAAATGAATTACGCTGAAGAATCTCTTAAGAAGCATTATGAATGGAAAGGTAAGATTGAAGTTATTTGCCGCGCACCGCTTAATAATCGTGAGGATCTTTCACTGGCCTACACTCCCGGTGTTGCGCAGCCCTGTCTCGAAATTCAGAAAGATGTTTCCAAAAGCTATGAGCTCACCCGTCGTTCAAACCTTGTTGCCGTTATTACCGACGGAACCGCAGTTCTCGGACTCGGCGATATCGGCCCCGAAGCCGGAATGCCGGTGATGGAAGGCAAATGTGTGCTGTTCAAGGCCTTCGGCAACGTGGACGCCTTCCCCCTTTGCGTGAAGACGAAGGATGTGGATGAATTCGTGGAAACCGTCTACAACATTTCCGGCAGCTTCGGCGGCATCAATCTGGTGGATATTGCCGCTCCCCGCTGCTTTGTAATCGAAAGCAAGCTGAAGGAGAAGTGCGATATCCCCGTGTTCCATGACGATCAGCACGGAACGGCGGTGATTGTGCTTGCCGGCCTTCTGAACGCGCTCAAGGTGGTTAAAAAAGATCGCGCGGATGTGCGCGTTGTCATCAACGGTATCGGCGCCGCGGGTTCCTCGGTCTGCCGCTTGCTGCTGGCCTCCGGCTTTGAACATATTACACTGTGTGACAGAATCGGCATACTGGTAGAGAATGATCCCGCGATTCCCCATGCCCATATGAAGGAACTGGCGAAACTGACGAACCGTGAACACAAAACCGGTACGCTCCGGGACGCTCTCAAGGGCGCGGACGTTTTCCTCGGTTTC
>JAZLIK010000058.1:0-6000 GCA_045617345.1 Lachnospiraceae bacterium
ATTGTGACATCCTCCTATGCTTGAAATATGGCTTACGACACCAATTTCATTATAGCATAGGAGGATTTTTTATGATATCCTCACCGTTTCCAACTACTCTATTCTCCCCAGCATAGCTGGGGGATTGGGTTTTTCATTCACCAAATTGCCACTGTTTTTGTAGCGTGCTTTATGAATACTTTTGTCAATACGCTGAATAGTAACTGTTTTAAGGTTACTATTCACCACAAAGCCACTGTTTTTGTGGCGCACTTTATGAATTCTTTTGTCAAAACGCTGAATAGTAACTGTTTTAAGGTTACTATTCACCTGTGCTATTCACCTGTAAAGTCTTTTGTCCCGGACCTGGAACAGTGGCGTTACATAGTTTTTATCATTATCACTCCATAAGGCTTGAACTGAAAAAATCAGCAAAGGACATCTGGTCGCTTTCCGGCAGGTCGCTAAGTATTCCAAGGTCAGTCATCAGCTTTACCATGGTATCACCTACCTTGCAGCGTTGCTTAAACTCATCTCTCGACACGAATTTAACACGCTGCGACACATCATATATCTGCTCGGCAGCCTTGTCACCGAGGCCGGCTATACTGTTAAAGCACGGCATCAGCTTGCCGTCTATGATTCTGAACTGACGCGCCGTAGCCTGATATATGTCAATGGGCATAAATTCAAAGCCTCTGGCGTAGAATTCAAGAACCAGTCGCATATCATCATACTCGCCGGATTCCTTTGCCGACAGCTTCTCACCCTTTTCACGGAGTTCCTTCATGCACGCGAGCAGATGGTTCTTGCCCTGACACATTTTCTCATAATTGAAGTCTGCCGCTCTGATGCTGAAGAATGCCGCATAGTACGCAAGCGGATAATATATTTTAAAATAAGCTATTCTGAAGGCCATCATCATATATGCACACGCATGAGCCTTCGGGAACATGTATTTTATCTTTTTACAGGATTCAATATACCAGTTGGGAACATTTACCGCCAGCATTGCCTCTTCCATTTCAGGCTTGAGTCCTTTTCCTTTTCGGACACTTTCCATCGTCTTGAAGGCAAGTCCCGGCTCCATGCCCTGATTTATCAGATAAATCATGATATCGTCACGCGTACATATGGCTGTCGAAAGCGTGCAGTCGCCGTTGGCAATGTAGTACTGCGCATTGTTCAGCCATACGTCGGTTCCGTGTGACAGACCGGCTATTTTTACCATGTCCGAAAAACACTGGGGCTTTGTATCCTTAAGCATCTGCATAACGAAGTTTGTACCAAGCTCAGGCAGTCCGAGACTTCCGAGCTCAACATTGTCTATGTCTTCGGGCTTTACCCCCAGCGCATCGCACGAAGCAAAAAGCGAAATTACTTTTTCATCGTCCATCGGAATTGTCTTTGCATCAAGCCCTGTCAGGTCCTCAAGCATTCTGATCATGGTCGGATCATCGTGTCCGAGGATATCAAGCTTCAGCAGATTATGGTCAATCGAGTGATACTCAAAATGTGTTGTAACAGTCGATGTGGTCATATCATTTGCAGGGTGCTGAAGAGGTGTAAACGAATAGATGTTTTCACCGATAGGAAGCACTACGATTCCGCCCGGGTGCTGTCCTGTCGTTCTTCTGACACCTACACAGCCGGCCGCTATTCGCTCCTTTTCCGCATCACGCATTCTGATTCCGCGTTCTTCACAGTATTTGGATACCATACCGAAGGCCGTCTTGTCGGCTACACCGCCGATGGTTCCGGCACGGAAGGTCTGACCCGGTCCGAATATTACTTCCGTATAATCGTGAGCCTTACTCTGATATTCTCCCGAGAAATTCAGGTCAATATCGGGCTCCTTGTCTCCGTTGAATCCGAGGAATGTTTCAAAAGGAATGTTGTGGCCCTCCTTTACCAGCGGCTCACCGCAGTTCGGACACACCTTATCCGGCATATCGCATCCCGACTTTGCAACATATTCCTTACATACATCGGAATCAAACTCCGAATAATGACATTTCTTGCAGTAATAATGCGGTGACAGAGGATTTATCTCCGTGATACCGGACATTGTTGCTACAAATGACGAACCTACCGAGCCTCGCGAACCTACCAGATAACCGTCCTCGTTTGATTTCCACACCAGCTTCTGTGCTATTATGTACATTACGGCAAATCCGTTTTTTATAATCGATTCAAGCTCGTGCTCAAGTCTGCTGCTTACCTGCACCGGCAAGTCGGGACCATATATTTCATGAGCTCTTCTGTAACAGATATCGGTAAGTGTTTTATCCGAATTCTCTATTACGGGAGGACATTTGTCGGGACGGACCGGTTCAATCTTCTCACACATGTCAAAGATTTTATTCGGGTTCTCAATAACAACCTGATATGCCCTCTCATCCCCGAGATATCTGCACTCTTCAAGCATCTCCTCTGTAGTATGCAGGTAAAGAGGCGCCTGTTTATCCGCATCCTCAAAGCCCTTGGACGCCATTATGATTCGTCTGTATATCTCATCCTCAGGATTCAGAAAATGCACGTCGTTCGTGGCTATGCAAAGCTTTCCGTCTGCCTCTGCAAGGTCCGATATACGCTTGTTGATTCTTCTCAGGTCGTTCTCGTTCTGAACCTCAGGGAATTTATCACTGTCAATCATGTATGCGTTGTTTCCGATCTGCTGAATTTCATAATAGTCGTAAAACTTCGCTATTCGGGCAATTTCCTCTGCGGGCTTTTCATGAACTATAGCCCTGTAAAGCTCTCCCGCTTCGCAGGCGGAGCCGATTATCAGTCCTTCTCTGTTCTCTTCGAGCACGCTCTTCGGTATTCGCGGCCATCTTCCGAAATAGGTAAGGTGTCCGAGTGATATCATTTTATAAAGGTTCACTCGTCCCACATCGTTTTTGCACAGAATAATCACATGGTATGACGGCATCTTCTGTATGTCTTCCACACTGTATTTTCCGTCTTCGCCTTTTTTGAATACTCTGCCCTTCGAATCCGTTATTTCGTCGGGTTCGTCATCGACGAGATATCCCTCGCAGCCGTATATTATCTTGAAATTCTTTGCGGCTTCCTGCTCCTCGGGTGTTTTAAACGACTTGGGATCGATTCCGTGAAACGCTACGGGGAATCCCTGTACTACTCCGTGGTCTGTGATGGCAATGCCTCTGTGTCCCCATTTAAGTGCCGTAAGTACAAGCTTCTTCGGGTCTATGACTCCGTCCATATCGCTGTACATAGTGTGCGCATGAAGCTCTATTCGCTTCACCGGTGCGTTGTCCGTTCTCTTCACACGGAAATCGGGTACAGGCTTGATTCCACGAATATTGTGCATTACAGTCTCATTTTTTTCGAAGTTATCGGTGTTGATTTCTCCCTTTACCCTGATAAACATACCCTCTTTGAATTTCTTCGGTACACTCTCTATCTCTTCCTGATCCCTGATAAACATTTTACACATGATTGTGCTTGTAAAGTCTGTCAGATAGAATTTGTATATCATGCTTCCCTTTGAGGTAATTCGCGGGTCCTCAATACGAAGAATCATGCCGTGAATGACAAATTCTCCGAATTCCTCATGAATATCGTTTATCGCCGTGATATCGCCCTCACAGTTATATCCGTATATAACATCCGGATCCTCAACAAGCTTTTTTCTGACAAAACGGTTGGCTGAAAAATCTCTCTTAAAGCCGCCCTTCTGTGATGCATCATTCTGGTTTTTGGCGGGTTCTCCTGCTTTCTGCGCCGACATGGTGTTTTTATCGGCGGCCGTACTATCACTGCGGCCTCCTGTCTGTCCGGCAGTCGCTCCTTTATCATGGCTTTCTTTATTGACCGAAGAACTTCCCGAACCGGCATCTGCTTTGTCCTTGGGTTCTGCCGTTTCCTGAGCCGCACCGGTCTCCCCCGCTGACGCTGCCAGCGAGTATGCCGCCATCTGTTCAGCGTAAGAAAGCTCCTGCTGATTTCTTTTTACAATAGGCTTGTAGGAAAAACCTATTTCTGTTTTCATATCGAAACTGTCATCGAAAAAATCATATATAATCTTCCTGATTTTCGGTTCGTAGTCCCTGTTCACGAAGCTGTCAGCCATCTCTATATTTATCCGGCTGTCTGCCGCCGTGACATATGAATTTCTGTAGATGCTTCCGATCAGTCCCGATTCGCGGTCAAGCTCATCTAAAACATACGAATTATATTTGTTCCATACGTCGTTAAAGCTGTCCTTTTCCGGAACGTCAAACCTGACATGAAGCCTTACATTTTTGTTTGCAGGCGCAAACACCTGATAATACAGCAGCTGCTCCATTCTTACGATATCATCTCTTTTTATAAATTTGGACGATACGGTAAAAATATCCATTCTGCTTTCATTGTTAGAAAAAGTGGCCTTGGACACATCAACGTTTTTATAAATCGTTCTCAAACGCTCATCCGCCTTCAGGTCACTGAATGTTTCGAAAAATAACATAAAAACCCCCATTTCATAATAACTGTCCCCGGTTCCGCATCGTCCGCGACAAAGACCGTCGGACCGGCTTTTACAGAACTGTCTTTGTAACTTAATAAATTCCTACAGGATCGATTTTCAGAGCTGTATTTGTAACTTTAACAAATACAGTCGCCGGGCTTATGCCGATTTGTCTTTGAACCTTTAACAAATCCTGCCGGACCGGCTTTTACAGAACTGTCCTTGTAACTTAATAAACTCCTGTCGGACTTCTTATAAAAATTTGTCCAGCTCTTCTTTCAATTCATCAAGAAGCTTCTCCTCAGGGACTTTTTTGAGAATAACTCCTTTTTTGAATATCAGGCATTCGCCCTTTCCTCCTGCCACACCAAGGTCGGCTTCTCTGGCTTCACCCGGGCCGTTTACCGCGCATCCCATTACCGCAACCCTGATATCAAGATTGTAATGTGACACAAGTTCCTCTACTTTACCGGCAAGTCCGATCAGATCAATATTTGTTCTTCCGCAGGTCGGACACGACACCACATCAATTCCGCCTTTTCGCATTCCAAGGTTTTTCAGAATCAGCTTTGCAGATTTTATTTCCTCAATCGGATCCCCGGTCAGTGATACACGGATAGTGTCTCCCATGCCCTCATACAGTATTATACCGATTCCGAGAGCCGACTTTATGTTTCCGGCATTTACCAGACCTGTCTCCGTAATACCGACATGAAGCGGGTACGGCGTCCTGGATGCTATCATCTCATGTGCCTTCACTGACATCATGACATTTGATGACTTTATGCTGATGACCATGTTTTCAAAGCCGAATTTTTCAAGCATTGAAACCTGTCCCAGTGCGCTTTCGACAAGTCCTTCCGCCGTCACGCCATGATATTTTGCGACAAGCTCTTTTTCGAGTGAGCCGCTGTTCACTCCTACACGGATAGGTATGCCTGCGGCCTTCGCAGCAGCCACAACCTCGCGGACACCTGTCTCGCTTCCGATATTTCCGGGATTGATTCTGACTTTATCTGCACCGTTCTCTATAGCCGCTATGGCAAGCTTATGATCAAAATGTATGTCTGCAACGAGCGGAATTGTAATTCCTTTTTTTATTTCTTTTATGGCTGCAGCCGCCTCCATGGTCGGCACAGCGCACCTGATAATATCGCATCCCGCAGTGGTCAGCTCGCGTATCTGTCTGACTGTACTCTCAGCATCCTCAGTCTTTGTATTTGTCATTGACTGAATGGCTACGGGGTTGCCCCCGCCAATTTTTACATTGCCGATACTTATCTCTTTTGTATTGTCCCTGTACATTCCGTCATCTCCGTCATCAAAATATAGTGCATATTCATGTCCTTTGTCCAGCCCCCATAGTCGGATAACTATGTCCGCAAGTCCGGAAGCAAGCTTCCGGACTTGCGTTCATAGTTACCCGACTGTGAATAGTAACTATAAGAACACGTTTTTTATGTCGTTGAAGAAGACAAATACCATCAGGATGAGCAGAAGTACCATACCGATTGCATGCACGAGTCCTTCCTTTTTCTTGTCTA